>JACCTK010000229.1 GCA_013812465.1 Actinomycetota bacterium | reverse complement strand
CCCTCGAGGAACTTGTCCTTGAGGGAGGCCATCAGCGCATGGATCTTCTTCCCGATTGCTTTCCGCAGGGTTTCAGCCTCCGCTGGCGCGAAACCGCCGAGCTGCTTGGCGATCTCCATGTACTGCTCCTGGTAGATGCAGATCGCGTAGCTCCCGCCGGTGATGGCCTCGAGCCGTGGATCGGCGAAGGCGACCTGCTCCTTGCCGTGCTTGCGGGCGGCGTAGGTCGGGATGTAGCCCATCGGCCCCGGCCGGTAGAGCGCGACGAGCGCGATCAAGTCCTCGAACTCCGTCGGCTTGACGAGACGCAGAGCCTCGCGCATGCCGGACGACTCGAACTGGAAGACCCCGGTCGACTCGCCGCGGGCGAGCATGGCGTAGGTCGGGCCGTCCTCGAGCGCGAGCGTGCCGATGTCGACCCCGCCGATGAGCTCCACGGCCTTGTCGATCACGTCCAGGTTGCGCAGGCCGAGGAAGTCCATCTTCAGGAGGCCGAGCTCGACGACGTCGTGCATCCCGAGCTGCGTCACGACCTCCTGATCCGAGCCCTTCTGTTGCAGCGGCACGAGCTCGATCAGCGGCTGCGCGCCGATGACGACTCCCGCCGCATGGATCGAATCCGCGCGGGTGAGCCCCTCGAGCGGTTGTGCGAGATCGAGGATCTCCTTCGCGACTGGGTCCGAGTCGACCGCCTGCCGCAGCTCCGAGCCGGGGCGAAGCGACTCGGTGAGCGTCTGTCCCGGACCTTCCGGGACGAGCTTCGCGATCCGGTCGACGACGCCGTAGGGGATGTCGAGCACGCGGCCCGCGTCTCGGATCGCGGCTCGGGCGGCCATCGTCGAGAAGGTGATGATCTGGGCGACCCGGTCGCGTCCATACTTCTCGGCGACGTAGTTGATGACCCGGTCGCGACCGGCGACCGAGAAATCGATGTCCATGTCGGGCAGGTCTTTGCGCGCCGGGTTCAGGAAGCGCTCGAAGAGCAGGCCGTAGCGCATCGGGTCGCCGTCGGTGATCTCGAGGCAGTAGGCGGCGAGCGAGCCGGCGGAGGAGCCGCGCCCAGGCCCCACGCTGACCCCGTTCTGCTTGGCGAAGTGGATGAAGTCCCAGACGATGAGGAAGTAGTCCGCGAAGCCCATCTCGCGAACCGTCTTCAGCTCGAAGCGGAGCCGCTCGTGGAGCTCCGGTGTGGCCTTGCCGTAGCGCTTGAGCAAGCCCTTCTCGCACAGCTCGACCAGGTAGTCGAAAGCATCGCGGCCCTCCGGCACCGGGTAGCGCGGCAGCAGGATCCTCCCGAGCTCGATCTCGACCGAGCAGCGCTCAGCCACCTCGAGCGTCCGCGCGAGGGCATGCTCGTACCCGACGAAGTCGCCCGCCATCTCCTCGGGCGTCTTGAAGAAGAACTCGTTCGTGTCGAAACGCCAGTGCGCGGGGTTCTTCAACGTGTCGCCGGACTGAATGCAGAGGAGGGCCTCGTGCGCGTAGGCGTCCTTCGAGTCGAGGTAGTGGACGTCTCCGGTGGCGACGAGCGGCAGGCCGGTCTCCTCGGCGAGCGCGACGAGCTTCGGATTGATTGCCTGCTGCTCCGCGAGACCGGCGTTCTGGAGCTCGACGTACGTCGAGTCGCGCCCGAAGATCTGCTGCAGGCGGTCAAGATCGTCGCGCGCATCCTTGGGACGCTCTTCGGCGAGCGCCCGGGAGACCCGTCCGGAGAGGCATCCCGACAGCGCCACCAGCCCCTTCGCGTGACCCTCGAGAAGCTCCCAGTCGACGCGCGGCTTGTAGTAGTACCCCTCGAGAAAGCCGAGCGAGCAGAGCTTGATCAGGTTCGCATAGCCCTCGTTCGTCTCGGCGAGGAGGGTCAGATGCGCATAGCCCTTGGTCTGCGCCCGCCGGTCGTCCGCGACGTACACCTCGCAGCCGACGATCGGCTTCACGCCCTCCTTGCGAGCCTCTCGGTAGAGCTCGACTGCCCCGGCCAGGGAGCCGTGATCGGTGAGCGCGACCGCCGGCATCTCGAGCCGCTTCGCCTTCTCCACGAGCGCCGGGATCCGGCAGGCGCCGTCGAGGATGGAGTACTCGGAATGAACGTGCAGGTGGACGAAAGGCGGCGCGGCGGGCTGACTCACGGGAGGGCAGCTTACTGCCCTCGGTCGGACGTGAACCTTCGGCGATTGTCGACCGTATTGGAGCGTGCTACGCGGCGTCTCCCCGCCAGAAAGCGTCTGCCAACCGGCGCCACTCCTCGCGAAGATCCGTGCGCCCGGTCACCCGCTGAAGCTCCCAATACGCGCGGATCAGGGCTCCGTGATCTGGCTCGACGCGCTCCGCGCGATCCGCCTCGAGCACCCGCAGGTACCAGGATTCGGGATCGATTCCGAGCTCGGCCGAGAGGACGAGCGCGCGCTCGCACAGGGCTTCTGCCGGCATCCCGAGACGGGCCATGCCCGAGCTATCGGCACCCGAGACCGGCCGAATGAGACGGTCCCCTCGGACGGGGGAGCCCTCCCCCGGCACACTGGTGCGACCACTGTGCGCCGACCGACCGTCATCGTGCAAGACCGGCTCATCGCAGGCCGTCACCCTTGCGCCTGGGGACCTGAAGACGCGCCCGCAGAGGTCGCGCAGCTGCTCGACGAGCGCGTCACGCTCTTCATCGACCTGACGCAGGAAGGCGAGCTCGAGCCGTACGCGCATCTCGTCTCTCCTGCCCGGCACGTCCGGATGGCGATCCGCGACTTCTCGGTGCCCACTCCAGACGATCTGGTCGAGACGCTCGATGCGATCGACGCCGAGCTGGAGGCGGGCGGGATCGTGTACGTGCACTGCTGGGCGGGATGCGGCCGAACCGGCGTCGTCGTCGGATGTTGGCTCGTCCGGCGCGGCCTCGACCCCAAGGCCGCCCTGGCCAAGATCGCGCAGGCGCGCGGCCTCGGCTGTCCGCAGACGCTGGAGCAGCGACTCCTCGTGCTCGGCTGGGAAGCCGGTCGCTAGTGCGCTTTCTCGCAACGCTGCACTCGAGACATCGGAGGCGCGAGGCTTGCCTCGACCTCCATGCTCCGCCGACGAACGAGGGCGAGGCGAGCCTCGCCCCTACACGTCGGAGGACGTTTTCGGTCCAAGCCTTCGAGCGGCCGCGCTAACGACTCACTGAATCGAGTGAGCAAGCCAGGGCGCGCCTTCTCCGATACGCACCTTTGAGCATGTGCGCCGGATTCGTGGTCTCCGCGCTCGCTGCGTCGAGGGGACGTGTGGCGTCCGCGCGGCGGATGGACCGCTGCTCCAGCGAGATTCGGCTCGGACGCACGTCTCGGGGGACTCGTGCTGGGCGCTCCTGAGAACGGAGGCGGCGGGCTCGATGAGCGCGTGACAGCACTCGCGACCTGGGTCGACGAGATCGCCGACCGCGTCCGCGCAACCGAGCTCGCGAACGGCGACGAGAAGACCGCGAAGGAGCTCCGACGCGCGGTCGAAATGGTCGCGAAGCACGAACCGAAGGTCGAGAGCCGACTGACCAACCGGATCGACGTCGTCGCTGATCGCCTCGGCACGCTCGCATCCGCAGTGTCGACGACGTCGGCGGAGCTTGCCCGCCGAGACGGTGAGCTCGCCGTGCTCCGCCGCGAGGTCGAACAGGGGAACGCGCGCATCCGGGACCTCGGCGGTGACTTGGGTCGGGCGGCTTCCACCGCTGACGTCGAAAGGCTCGACCAGGCGATCGCATCTCTTTCTGCCGTTCGCCCCTCGCACCCGACCGGCGACCAGACCGATCGTCTCGCCGGAAAGGTCGACTACCTCGCCGAACGCGTCGACACCCTCGCGAAGACCGTGGCTGCGACGGCCGCGGGGCTCGCCGGTCGCGAAGGCGAGCTTGCCACCGTCCGCCAGAGGCTCGATGAGCGTGCGAGGCACTTCGAGCAGGCGCTGGCGGAGCTGCGAATGACCACCGGCGAATCGGCGCTCGGCGGACGTCTCGACGCCCTGGAGGCGACGATCGAGACCGCAGCGGAGAGCCTCGCCGAGGTCGAGGCCGAGTTACGCGCCGCTGGCGCGGAGCACGCATCTTCTCTGAACGGCAAGGTCGACGATCTGGCGGCCCGGCTCGACTCCGTCAAGTCCGGTCTCCGGGGCTCGGCCGCAGAGCTCGCCGCTTGGCAGGAGACCGCGGAGCGGGGGAGTGACAGCCTCCTCGCCCGGGTTGTCTCACTGGAGAGCAGCCGCCACGGGCCTCTCACCGAGGAGGCCGAGGGGCTTCGAGCGGCAGTCGCAGACCTCGCGGACGAGACCGAACGCGATCGGGCCGAGGTCGCGACGCGACTCGCCGCGATCGAACGAGAGCACCGCGACTCGGCGACCGAGCTGGCGTCGAAGCTCGAGACGATGGCCGCGACGGTCGATGCGCTCGACGCGCGGGACTCGACAGAAGAGCTCGAGTGCCGGCTCGTAGAACGGCTGCGACGCATCGAGCAGGAGGGCGCCGCTGTCGCTGCCGAGATCGCACGGGTGTCGGTGTCCTGGGCCTCCGACCTCGACACGCTACGGACACGGCTCGAGGAGGTGGCCGAGGTCGCGCGGGACGAGCAGGCGCGCGAGGACCCGGCGGCCGAGCAGCTGCTGTCGGAGCTGAGCACGCGTCTCGATTCCGTGATGCGCGAGCGTCAAGTCGTCGCGGCCCAGATCGCACAGGCCTCGGAGAACGAGGTCGCCGAGCTGCGTACGCTGATCGACGGTCTTCGCATGCGCTTCGCCCCGAACGAGCTCGGCTTGCCGCAACTCGACTCGGACCAGGGCCTCGACCTCTGGCCCGCGGTCGAGCCGGCCCCAGGAGACGGCCGCTTGCGGCTGGAGCTGCGCGCCTTCGAGCTCCGCGCGGAGCGTGCGGAGAAAGCGGCCGAGCAGAATCGCGACGCGGTGCTCGCGCAGCTCGAACGGATGACGGAGCAGCTCGAATCGCGCTTCCAGAAGCTCGAGTCCGATACGGGAAGCTCGTCTCAGCCCGAGACGGCCGACGAGGCCGAGGTCGTGCAGCTGCGCGGCGCCGAGGTGTAGCGACCGCCCGGCCGGGTCATAACGAGATGATGCGGCTTCTCGATTTCATGGTATTCCTCGGCGTGCGCAGCTCGTGGGCGCGCAGTCGGCTCGCGTACCGGCTTCTCTGGAGCATTTTCGTCGTGGACCGAACGGGACGCTCGTAGGCGGCAAGCGGGGCTCGCCCCTACGCGTCGATCACGAACGCCATCAAAATCGCGTCGACGAGCTCGTCGCCGCGGGCATAGTGCTGCTTCCGGTAGCCCTCGCGCTCGAAGCCGAACGCCTCGTATAAGCGCAAAGCGGGCTCGTTCCAGGGGAAGACGTGCAGCTCGAGCTTACGCACTTCCACCGACCGCGCCCAGGTGATCGCCTCCTCCAGCAGCTGCCTGCCGATCCCCTGCCGCCGACGGCTGGCGGCGACCATGAGGCCGAGATCCGCGACGTGGCGGCTGGCTGGGTGGGGGTCGCGGGAGAGGGAGAGCCGCCCGACGACGACGTCTCCGTCGACGGCGACGATGACGGCCGCGTCCGGATGCCGGTGGACGGTCTTCAGATATCGGCGTTCGTTCGACACCGAGCGCCAGCTCTCGGTGGCGAGGATCCAGCGCCCCTCCTCACCGCCGACCGCCTGCGCCAGCGCGACGAGCGAGGCGGCGTCACTCGGCTCGGCGCGGCGAATCCGAATCATGCGGCGACCACTCCCACGCCACCTCGTCGTGGGTCCCCGGCCGCGGAAAGAGCTCCGGCGGGATCGAGCTCGACGGCCTGCACGCCGCCGAAGTAGAGGTTGCGACCCGCCCAGCGCACGACGTCCCAGCTCTCCTCGAGACCCGCCATCGCCTCCTCCGATCGACCGCCCTCGACATGCAACGTGCCTCCCTCGACATGCAGACGTGGCGCGTCGATCGCCTCCTCCACCGGCGCCGACCTGCCTACGAC
>JACCTK010000228.1 GCA_013812465.1 Actinomycetota bacterium | reverse complement strand
CGCACGCGGGCCCGGCTCGAACCCGGCTTGCGTGAGAGCATTCTCGAGGTCGGCGATCAGCGCCGCTCGGAATTCGAGGTCGGCCTCGGCGCGCGCGACGATCTCGTCGAGCGAGCGGCGAGCAGCGGGCAGCTCCTGTGCTGCGCGCACCCATCCCTGCGGCGCAGGGCGAAGGACGCGTAGGCGCTGGCCAAGCCACTCTTCGTCGTAGATCCTGCTCATCTACTCCCTAGACTCCCCGGAGGGCTCGCTTCTTCCCTCCAGCTCTTCACGCAACTTTCGGAGACAGCGCGCGATTCGGCTGGCGATCGTCCCCGCGGGGAGATCGAGCTCGGCGGAGATCGTCCGGTAGCTCTGATCCTGGGCGAAGAAGCGATCGAGGATCTCCTGGCAGGCTTCCCCGAGCGTGGTCACGGCCTCGCGCACCGCGAACGCCTCCTCGATTTCCGCGAAATCGTCGCCGGTCTCCTCGAAGTCCTGCTCGGGCGCCGGCTGCTCCCTGCTGCCCCGCGCGATCGAGTCGAGGCAGAGCCGACGCGTGAGCTGGGCGATCCAAGGTCGTACGGCCGCGTCGTCGCGCAGCTTGTCGAGATGGGTGTAGACCCGCGTGAAGACGTCCTGGAAGACGTCCTCGGCGTCCTCATCCCTCAGGCGAAACCCCTTGACGCAGATGGCATAGACGTAGCGGCTGAATCGCTCTACGAGCGCGTTCCAGGCCTCGGCGTCTCCTTCACGGCAGCGCCGAACGAGCTCGGCATCGGTGGCCGCGTCAAGGGAGCTCATCTGCAGGTGCTCACCGGATCGATGTCAGCAGCCGGTCCGCCGCGTCGGCTGCTGCCTGCTCGCTCGCCCGCGCCTGCGCGAGCCGCTCGTCTCCTTCGCGCACGCCGAGGTTGACCTCGACGAGGTGCGCCGCAGCCCGCGCGCCTCCCGCTGCGAGCGCTGCTGCGGCAGCGGCATCGGCGCGATACGCGGCGTCGCACCGCTCGCCCGCGACGGCGGCAAGCGCCGCAGCGTCCGCTCCGAGCGCTGCGATCTCGAGCGGGACGACGGCCGCGCGTTCGAGTTTTCGCTCGAGCGCATGGTCTCGACGCGCCCCACCGTCGTCGCTGCCTCCCGCTCCCGCACGACGGAGCGCGTTCAGCGCGTCCTCCCACGCCTCCGCGTCTGCGTGCGCAAGGGGCGCCGCGCGAGCTTGCAGCGCCAGCGCCTGCGCAGCAATTCCACCTGCCTCCTCCCACTCCTTCGAGCAGCGCGCGACCATGGCCACGAGCCCGGCCGCGAACGCGACCGTGAGCGCTGCGGCCGAGCCTCCGCCAGGCGCTTCCGATCCGGCGGCGAGCCGGTCCAGAAACGCACGAAGCGGCAGGTCGAGGTAGTTCTCGGTGTCCAGAGCAGGACGAGTCTACGACGGCGCGAGCGGGGGATTCCTAGACTTCCCGCTGATGCCGCTCTACCTGACCGAATCCGATGTCTCCTCGCTGCTCGAGCCGTCCGACGCGGTGGAGGCGATCGAGGAGTGCTTCCGGCGCATGGCGCGAGGGGTCGTCGACATCGCGCCTCGCCGTCGCCTGAGGCTCGAGGAAGGGTCGCTCGCAGACATGGCGGCCTCCGATCGAGAGCTGGGCCTGGCCGGCGGAAAGATGTACACGGCGTCGCCTGCGGGCGCCAGCTTCGTCGTTTGCCTCTTCGACGCGGAGAAGTCGGAGCTCGTTGCGGTGATCGAAGCCGACCAGCTCGGGCGGCTCCGCACGGGCGCTGCGAGCGGGGTCGCCGCTCGTCACCTGGCGCGCGAGGGAGCGACGACGCTCGGCGTGCTCGGCTGCGGCAGCCAGGCCGAGACGCAGGTTGCGTGCGTCCGCGCAGCGCTGCCGTCGATCGACCGCGTCGTCGCCCACTGCCGAACCCCTGAGCGTCTGGCCGCTTTCTGTGAGCTGGTCGGCGCGGAGGCCGGTGACAGCCACCGCGACTCGGGCGCGCAGGACATCGTCGTCACCATGACCACCTCACCCGACCCGGTCCTGCGCGGCGAATGGCTTGCTCCGGGCGCGCTCGTGATCGCCGCGGGAGCGAACGTGGCCACTCGGCGCGAGCTCGACAACGCGGTCCTCGAGCGTGCGTCGTTCGTGTGCTGCGATTCGCTCGGGACCGCGCGACTCGAGTCGGGAGACTTGATCGAGCCTATTCAAGCAGGCGTGCTCGACTGGCTCGAGGTGCACGAGCTGCACGAGGTGGTCTCGGGCGAGGTCGCGGGCCGTCAGTCCGACACCGATGTCGTCGTCTTCAAGTCGAACGGAATCGCGGCCTGGGATGTTGCATTGGGCGCGGAAGTCTTGCGCCGTGCCACGGAGCAGGGCGTCGGGACGACGCTGTAGAGTGAGGCAAGCCTCCCCCTACGGAGACGCGACCGAGGCCTTGGCTTCTTCGATCTTCTCGCCCGAGATCGCGCCCACGATCTCCGGGCGATCCAGCAGCCGGCGCTGCTGTTCCGGCGTGAGGCGGTTCTGAACGTACTTGTCGGAGAGGATCTCGTCGAGCGAGCGACCGCGGTCGTGCTCGCGGATCACATAGCGGGCAACATGCTCCTCGGCGGAGTTCCGCTGGAAGAGAAACGAGAAGAGATTCTTGAAGACGGCCACGAGACACGATTGTATCCCGGCTAGATGAAGCAGAGCGCGCGAGAGGGTCGATGCGCGGAGCGCGCGCTGGCCGGCGTCGACGACGCCGGCCGGGAGGAACGCATCGTGCTCTGGATCGAGCGTCGGGCCGAGGGCGTCTGGGCGGTGGCGCGCGCAGTCAACCCGCAGCTCCGAGAGACCGACGAGACGCGCCCCGAGGATTTGATCTTCGAGGGCTACGAGCTCGGTGATGCGCTCGAGTGCGCGAACGAGGCGCTCGAGGACGACGTCGTGGTGCTCGCGGGCGACGGGCGCGAGGCCGACGCCAGACCGTTCACCCGCAAAGAGGTATTGCCTTTGTTGGAACGCTGGTTCTTCAACCGCTAGCCGACGGCGCGGTGCTAGCGTCCCGCGCTTCGTGCGCATCCGCGTCGGCCACAGCCCCGATCCCGATGACGCGTTCATGTTCTGGGCGCTCGCGACCGAGCGCATCGAGACACGAGGGCACGAGTTCGAGCAAGTCCTCGCCGATATCGAGACGCTGAACCAGTGGGCGCGGTCGGCCCGTCTCGAGGTGACGGCGCTCTCGCTCGCCGCCTATCCGTTCGTGCAGCAGGACTATGCATTGCTTCCACACGGGGCCAGCATCGGCGCCGGGTATGGGCCGATCGTGGTCGCGTGCCGCTCGCTCGACCGTGAAGAGCTCGCGAAGCTCGAGATCGTGGTGCCTGGGGCGATGACGACGTCATTCCTCGCCCTGAGGCTCGTCCTCGGCGACTTCCGCTTCCGCGAGCTGCCCTTCGACCAGATTCCGGAAGAGGTCTCGTCGGGCGGCGCGGACGCGGGCCTCCTGATCCACGAGGGTCAGCTCACGTTCGAAGACCACGGCCTGGTCAAGGTGCTCGATCTCGGGGAGTGGTGGCTCCTCGAGACCGGTTTGCCGTTGCCGCTCGGCGTCAACGTCGCCCGGCGGGACCTCGGGGCCGAGCCGCTCTCGCAGGTCTCCGACGTGCTGCGGGAGGCGATTCAGTGCGGGCTCGACAACCGCGCGGAGGCGCTCGAGTACGCGCTGCAGTTCGGGCGCGGGATCGACGCTGCCGTGGCCGACAGGTTCGTGGCCATGTACGTGAACGAGCTGACCCAGGACTACGGGGATGAAGGCCGCAAGGCCGTGACCGAGCTCCTGCGCAGGGGCGAGGAGCTCGGGGCCTTTCCCGACGCGGTCAAGATCGACTTCATCTGAGGGCGACGTAAGCCTCCCGCCTACACTCACGCGCATGAGTCGGGCTGTCGTTCTCTCCGCCGTCAGGACACCCGTCGGCCGCTACGGTGGGGCGCTCGCGCACGTTCGACCCGACGATCTCGCTGCCATGGCGATCGCAGCCGCCGTCGACCGCTCGGGTGTCGATCCGGCCTCGATCGACGACGCGTACCTCGGATGCGCCAACCAGGCGGGTGAGGACAACCGGAACGTCGCGCGTATGGCCGTCCTGCTCGCCGGCCTTCCGGACTCGGTCGCGGGCGTCACGCTCAACCGGCTCTGCGCTTCGGGCTTGTCCGCGGTCGTCTCCGCTTCCCACGCCGTCATCGCCGGCGACGCGGAGATCGTGGTCGCGGGCGGAGTGGAGTCGATGAGCCGCGCCCCGCTCGTCATGGCGAAGCCGGAGAAGGCCTTCCCGCGCGGCAATCAGGCCATGTGGGACACGACCCTCGGGTGGCGCTTTCCCAACCCGCGTCACGAGGAGCTGTTTCCGCTCGAGTCGATGGGCGAGACGGGCGAGAACGTCGCCGAGCGCTGGGGCGTATCGCGGGAGGATCAGGATGCGTTCGCGCTTCAATCGCAAGCGCGCTGGGCGGCGGCGCACGCGGCAGGCCGCTTCGACAATGAGATCGTCCCCGTCGGCGATGTCGGCGTCGACGAGCATCCGCGACCCGAGACAACCGCGCAGGCGCTGGCCGGGCTCAAGCCAGCGTTTCGGCAGGGCGGGACGATCACCGCCGGAAACGCCGCGGGCCTCAACGACGGCGCCGCCGCGCTCGTGCTCGCGAGCGAGGCGAAGGCTCGGGAGCTGGGGATCGAGCCGCTCGGCGCGTTCGTGGGAAGCGCCGTTGCGGGAGTCGATCCTCGCGTTATGGGCATCGGTCCGGTGCCCGCGGCACGCAAGCTCCTCGACCGTCTGGAAATCGAGCCGGCCGACCTCGATCTCGTCGAGCTGAACGAAGCGTTCGCGTCGCAGAGCCTCGCCGTCATCCGCGAGCTCGGCCTGAATCCGGAGAAGGTGAACGTGAACGGCGGCGCCATCGCCATGGGGCATCCGCTGGGGATGAGCGGAGCGCGGCTCGTGGTGTCGCTCCTGCACGAGCTCGGCCGTCGCGATGGTCGCTACGGGTTGGCCACGCTCTGCGTGGGCGTCGGTCAGGGCCAAGCGGCGCTCTTCGAGCGCTAGCGTCTCCTGGGCGGATGGTCTATCTCCAGTCAGACCACAACAGCGAGGGCGGAGGTATCGTCCGGGCGATGGCAATCGCGACCGACCGCGACTACGGGCTTTTCATCGGCGGCAAGCTCGCCGAGCCTGCTTCGGGTGAGGGTCGGGAGCTCATTGAGCCGGCGACCGGCGATCCGCTCGCCCGGGCGGCGATGGCGGGCGAAGCCGATGTCGACAGAGCGGTGGAGGCTGCGCGAGACGCGCTCGACGGGGACTGGGGAAAAACCCCCGGCACCGAGCGAGCCCGCCTCCTGCACGCGCTCGCCGACGCGATCGGCGACAACCGCGCCGAGCTCGCCGAGCTCGAGTCCCGCAACGTGGGTAAGGCGATCTCCTCGGTCAAGGCGGAGCTGCATCAGGCGGTCGAGAACTTCCGCTACTACGCCTCCGCGATCGCCACGATCGGTGGTCGCGCGAATCCGATCGGCGGATCGCTCCTTTTCTACTCGCTGAAGGAGCCGGTCGGCGTCGTGGGGCAGATCGTCCCCTGGAACTACCCGTTGATGATGTCGACCTGGAAGCTCGCTCCCGCGCTCGCGGCCGGCTGCTCCATCGTGCTGAAGCCCGACCCGCAGACGCCGTTGACCGCGATCCGCATGGCCGAGCTTGCGACCGAGGTCGGCTTTCCGGCTGGCGCGCTCAATGTCGTGCCCGGTGACGGGCCGACGACCGGCGCGTATCTGGTGCGTCATCCCGGAGTCGACAAGATCGCCTTCACCGGCTCGACGAAGACCGGTGGCGAGATCATGCGATTGGCCTCCGACCCGGTGAAGCGGATCACGCTCGAGCTGGGCGGGAAGAGCCCGAATCTGATCTTCGCGGACGCCGACCTCGCGAGCGCGATCCCGAGCTCCGCCTGGGCCATCTATTACTCGGCGGGCCAGAGCTGCGAGGCGCGCTCCCGGCTGCTGGTGGAGAAGTCGATCTACGACGAGGTCGTGTCGAAGCTGGCCGAGCTCGCGGACTCGATCCGCGTCGGCGACCCACTCGACAAAGAGACACAGATGGGCTCGCTCATCTCCACCGGGCATCGCGAGCGCGTGCACGGGTTCGTCGAGCGTGGAGCCGGTGAAGGGGCGGAGGTGGTTACCGGTGGCGCGGTCCCGGAGGGTGCGGGCGCGTTCTATCCACCCACCGTCGTCGCCGCGTCCAACGAGCTCGAGATCGCGCAGGAGGAGGTCTTCGGCCCGGTGGTGACCGTCACCGCGTTCGAGGACGAGAAGGACGCGATCCGGATCGCCAACGACGTGCGCTACGGCCTGATGGCGACCGTCTGGACGGGCGATCCGGCCCGCGGGCACCGGATCGCCGCCCGCATCAAGGCGGGAACCGTCGGGATCAACATGCCGTACACAGCCTTCCCCGGGATCCCCTTCGGCGGCTACAAGCAGTCCGGCTTTGGCCGCGAGCTCGGGCTCGAGTCGCTCGAGCTCTACCTGGAGACGAAGAGCGTCGTCGTATCGACGGGCTCGCGCCCGATCAACCCGTTCGGGCTCTAGAGCGTGACCGCAGGCGTGCTCGGGACGATCGGCTCGACACCGGTCGTCCAAGTGGAGCGCCTGGTCGAGCCTGGCATGGCCGAGATTTGGGTCAAGCTCGAGTCGCAGAACCCCACGGGCTCGTACAAGGATCGCATGGCGCTCGCGATGATCGAGGGCGCGGAGCGGGACGGCCGGTTGCGGCCCGGGCAGACCGTCGTCGAGTACACGGGCGGGAGCACCGGCTCCTCGCTCGCGTATGTGTGCGCGCTCAAGGGCTATCCGCTGCGCATCGTGACCTCGGACGCGTTCGCGCACGAGAAGGTCTTGACGATGCGAGCGTTCGGAGCGGACGTCGAGATCGTGCCGAGCCCGGAGGGGATCACGCCTGATCTGATTCCGCGGATGATGAAGCGGTCGAAGGAGATCGTCGAGGAGGTCGACGGCTTCGCCACCGACCAGTTCCGGAATCACGACATGCTCGTCGGGTATGCGGGGCTCGGGCGCGAGTTGCTCGAGCAGCTGGACGGCAGGATCGACGCGTTCTGCGGCTACGTCGGCACATCCGGCTGTTTCGTGGGCGTGACGCGAGAGCTGCGGAAGGCGCTTCCCGAGCTCCACCGGGTTGCCATCGAGCCGGCCGAGTCGCCGGTGCTCTCGGGAGGGGAGCCCGGGACGCATCGAATCGAAGGGGGCGGATCGGGCTTCTGGCCGCCGCTGCTCGAGCGCGACGACTTCGATGAGGTGCGAACGGTGTCCACCGACGACGCCTTCGCGATGGCGCGGCGCGCGGCGAAGGTAGAGGGCCTCTGGTCCGGCCCGTCGACCGGAGCCAATCTCACGGTTGCGCTCGACCTCGCACAGGAGCTCGGGTCCGGTAAGCGCGTCGCGACGACGCTCGTCGACACCGGGCTCAAGTACCTGGGCGGCGATCTCTACTCCTGAGCGGCGCTATCGCTGGGCCGTCCTCGCTGCCGGGACGGCCGCGCAGGCGAGCGCGTCGGCGGTCGGAATCGGGCTACCGGTGCTCGCGCCCGTTCTTCGCGACGAATACTCGCTCTCGGTCGGCGAAATCGGCGTCGTGCTCGCGACCGTTTGGGTGGGCTCGCTGGCGACGCTCCTTCCCTGGGGGCTTGCGGCTGACCGGTTCGGTGAGCGTGTCGCGCTGGCGCTCGGCCTAGCCGGATCTGCCGCCTGTCTCTTCGGCGCCGCCTATGCGCCCAACTTCGGAGCGCTCCTCGGCCTGCTCACGCTTGCGGGCGCGTCCGGCTCGAGCGTCAACTCCGCGAGCGGACGAGCGGTCATGCAGTGGTTCGACCCGGACGAGCGCGGCCTCGCGCTCGGCATCCGGCAGACGTCGGTCCCGGTCGGGGGTCTCGTTGCGGCACTCGCGGTGCCAGGGCTCGTCGCCGCGGGCGGCTCGGAGCGGGCGTTCCTCTTCCTGGGCGGGCTCTGTGCAGTGGGTGCGCTCGTGGGCGCGATCGTGCTCAGAGGACGCGACGTGACCGACGGAATCGAACCGGACACGGTCGGTCGCACGCTTCGCGACGGACGGCTGTGGCGTCTCTCCTTCGGCAGTGGCATCTACCTCTATGCGCAGGTCGCGGTGATCGGCTTCGGTGTCCTGTTTCTGGTCGACGAGCATCGCTTCTCGACGCAGTCCGCCGCGTTGGTGCTCGGGGGCTCGCAGGTGCTCGCGATCGTGTTTCGCATCGGCGCTGGACGCTGGTCGGATCTCGTCGGCTCGCGTGTCGATCCTCTCCGTCGCGTAGGCCTCGCTGTCACCGCCGCGATGGTGCTGACGGCAGCGCTCGCGGGAGGCCCGGTGTGGCTGCTCGTGCCGGCGCTTACGCTCGCGGGCGGCCTCTCGATGGCGTGGAACGGGCTCTCGTTCGTCGCCGCCGCCGAGCTGGCGGGCACAGTCCGAAGCGGCGCGGCGATCGGTTTCCAGCAGACCGTGCTGTCGGGGGTTGGCGTCGCCGCGCCGGTGCTCTTCGCAGCGACGGTTTCGATCTGGGGCTGGACGGCGGCGTTTGCTCTCTCGGCTCTGTTCCCGCTCCTCGGCTGGTGGGCGCTGCGGCCGCTCGGTGTGCGCTAGAGCTCGCGGCTGGGGTTACCATCAGACCCGAATGGCCGCGGTCGATCTCCCCCGGAACGAGGCCGCGCGCATGGCCGCCGTCCGCCGTTATGACGTCCTCGACAGCCCTCCGGACGGCGCGTTCGATCGAGTCACCGCGCTAGCCGCCCGACTCTTCGACGTTCCAATCGCGCTCGTGACGATCGTCGACAACGACCGAATCTGGTTCAAGTCCCGGCACGGACTCGACGTCGGTGAGATCGGTCGCGACCCGGGTCTGTGCGCGTCGGTGATCCTCCAGGAGGAGCCATATCTCGTCAGCGACGCCGCGGCTGATCCGCGAACGCTCGCGAATCCGCTCGTCGCCGGCGAGCTCGGCTTGCGGTTCTACGCGGCCGCGCCTCTCACGACTCACGACGGCCACAACCTCGGGACGCTGTGTGTCATCGACCGCCAGCCGCGCGAGCTGACCGAGTCAGAGCTCAGCAGCCTTCGAGACCTTGCCGCCGTGGTGGTGGACGAGCTCGAGCTGCGCCTGTCCGCGCGTCGGACAGTCGGGCTCGAGGCCGATCTTCGACACCTCGCAGAGGAGCTTGCGGGCACGCTCCAGGAGAGCTTGCTGCCGGCGGAGCTACCCGCCGTCGAAGGACTCGAGCTCGAGGCCCGCTACCACGTCGCGCACCGCGATCAGGTAGGTGGTGATTTCTACGACGTGTTCCTCGAGCCCGCAGGTCATGGGTGCCTTGCGGTGGTAGGTGACGTCTCCGGCAAAGGCGCCATGGCGGCGGCGCTCACGGGTACAGCGCGCTGGACGCTCCGCACAATCGCGCTCGACGACCGGTCGCCTTCGGAGGGACTATCGCGTCTCAATACCGTCCTTGTCCAAGCGCATCCTGAGCCGAATCGCTACTGCACCCTCGCTCTTGTCGCCATCCGTCCTCGTCGCGACGGAGGCGCTGATCTCACCACCTCTCTCGCCGGCCATCCACAACCGCTGCTCGTCAATCCTGACGGGACGGTGGAGCGCCTCGGCACGACCGGCCCGATTGCCGGTTGGTTCGACGACCCGGTGTACTGGGACTCATCCAAGACCGCGCCGCCGGGCTCCGTTCTACTGCTGTTCACGGACGGGCTGCTCGAAGCCATCGGCGGACATGCCTGCATCAGCGACGTTCCTCTGCAGGACGTGCTGCGCCCGGTCGCTGGCCGAGGTGCCTCCGAGGTCGCCGACGCGCTCGACGCGGCGTTGCCGGCCGGCGTGCTGAGCGACGACGCTGCCTTCCTCGTTATCAAGGTCGGTGAGGCGCGATGACCGGGCTCTTCGACGTCCGCTCGGCGCAGAAGAACGGCGCCCTTTTGATCGAGGTTTCCGGCGAAGTCGACGGTGCCGTGGAGATGCAATTCGTCGAGAGTGTCGTGGACAACGTCCGCACCACCGAAGCCGCGCGTGTCGTGCTCGATCTCTCCCGGGTGGAGTTCATGGACTCCACCGGACTTCGCATGCTCCTTGTGTGCCAGCGGCGGGCCGAGGACCGCGGAATTCCGCTGACGCTGGCGATGGCGTCCAGCAGCCCGGTCTCGCGACTCATCGACGTCTCAGGCGTGGCGGCGATGTTCCAGTACGAGCCTCTGGACTGACGAGACTACGCTCCATTCGTGGGAGTGCTCGCGCGCCTCGATGAGCTCTACGCGATCGGCGGCGGCCCTGGCGCCAACCGTCCGTATGGCAGCCCTGAAGAGGACGCTGCCCACACGCTCGTCGCCGACTGGATGCGCGAGGCGGGGCTGGAGGTCGAGTTCGACGCGCACGGCAACCTCTTCGGGCGAACCTCGATGCGCGACGACATCTGGGTGGGATCCCACCTCGACTCGGTGCCCAAGGGGGGTCGCTTCGATGGTCCGCTCGGCGTGGTCGGAGGGCTCGCGGCGGTGGAGCGGTCTGGGTGCGGGTCTGTGGTCGCCTTCCGAGGAGAGGAGGTCGGCTGCATCGGAAGCCGCGCTCTTTGTGCTGGCGGCGCCGCTCTCCCGGCAGCGTTTCTCGAGCTCCACATCGAGCAGGGGCCTGTCCTCGAGCGGGCTGGCGCTGCGCTCGGCGTCGTGACGAGCATCGTCGGCTATGCGCGCGGCGAGCTCGTCTTCGAGGGCCGAGCGGGTCACGCGGGCACCACGCCGATGGATGGACGCGACGATGCGCTTGTCGCTGCGGCCGCGGCGATCCTCCGTATTCGGGAAACCGCCGGGCGGATCGAGGGAGGGGTCGCGACGGTCGGGCAGCTGGCGGTCGAGCCGGGTGGGAGCAACGTCATTCCGGAGCGCGTACGGATCTCGGTCGACGCACGGGCGCCCGACGCGACACGACTCGACGAGCTGATCGCCGCGATCGGCTTCGAGCCGTCTGACCGGACTCCGCCGGCGGCGATGGCGGAGGGGCCGAGGCGAATCCTGCTGGACGAGCTCAACGGCCGTGGTCTACCGGCGATCGAGCTGCCGTCGGGTGCGGGTCACGACGCGGGGATCCTCGCGGCGGCGGGCGTGCCGAGCGCGATGCTCTTCGTCCGCAGCCTGAACGGCGGGATTAGCCACTCTCCGGACGAGCTCTCGTCCGACGAGGACGTCGAGCTCGCCGTCGATGTCCTGACCGCGAGCGTAGAGCGCATCGCGAACGACCTTGAACCTGCCAAGTAACAGTCTGTTTCAAGGCGTTGGAGCTGCCGGAACTACGTTTCCCTGAAGACGATCTCCTGGGCGCCTTCCCAGAGCATGCGGCGCCCGAGCTCGCGCAGGTTCTCGCTCCCCTCCACGATCGTCGCGAAGTGGTTCCCCGCGAGCGCGCCGGCCTTGCTCGCGAACGCGACGTAGCCGTAGGCGAGCAGGAGCTCAGTCTCGCTCACGCCACCGGGATAGAAGATGAGTTCACCCGGACTCGGGTAGCGCGTGGCGTTCTCCGGGCCGATGTCGAGGTCGAGGTCGCCCATCGGGATCCAGCCGCCCTCTCCCGACCAGCGGACGTGGATGATCCTCGAGTCGAGCGGAAGCAGGTGCCGGAACGCCGCGACTGTCCCGGGCGCGGCCCCCTCCTCGAAGCGGGCACGGAACATGAAGCCTGCGGCAATGATGTCGAGCATGGAGTGACCCTATTTCACTCGCACACCCGAGATGGTGCGGCAGGGCAACACTCTAACCCGTTGCGTCAGAAGCTCATGAGGCGAGACTCGGCGTCCCAGACTGCAATCTCGATCTGCACCGCACCGCGGTACAGGCTCGGAACTCCTTGTGCGCAGACAAGCTGTCCGGCACGAAACATGCGCTCCGGCGCGCGCGGAAAGTTCACGCGATCTGATCCCCAGATCACGATCTTGATCCGACTGGGGTTGGGGATGCGCGCCCGAGGTCGAGAAAGGTCGGCTGGCCACGCGAGCGTGCGTGGAAGCATCGGTGATCTTGTACGCGTCAAAGCGCGCGTAGCCTCCGCCTATTTCGCGCGCTCCTCACGCGTCCACGACTGGCTTCCGTTACACCACGCCGCAGTTCTGGACTCGACGGCAACACTCGATCCACTTGTGCTCGGAAAGGCTGCGGCAATCACTAGCACGAACAGCACGAACGACCAGCGGATGCGCGTCATCGACGAGACTCCTTTTTCCGTGAGAGAGGGTGGGTCCCCCATCGCATCGTCCGTAGGTCAACAACGATCGATCACTAAGACTGGCTTTTTGATCGCTCGGCGATCCATACGGCGAGGAGCTCGCGCTCGTCCTCGGTCATGCCCGTGGAGTTCCCCGGGGGCATTGCGCGCGTCTGCACGGCTTGGCGCTCGATGTCGTCGGCGCGGGAGGTGATCTCGGCTTCAGTCTCGAGGCGGACGCCGAGGGGCGCCGATGCGCCCGAGTGGCACGCCGTGCAGCGTCGCTCGATCACCGCCTGCACCTGCGCGAACGGCACCGGGCCGGTTTGTGTAGAAGCCACCTCGTCGGGTTTCAGCCAGAGCGCGAGCGCGACGACTACCGCCGCGGCGACGCCGAGGATCCACCACGCGCCACGCCCGGTGTGCCAGAGGTTGAAGAAGTGCCGCACCCCAGCCGTCAGGACGGCGATGAGGACGAGCACGAGCCAAGCTTCGTCCGCGCCGAACGTGAACGCGAAGTGCCCGGCCAGCATCGTGAAGAGCACTGGCAGCGTGAGGTAGTTGTTGTGCACCGAGCGGC
>JACCTK010000217.1 GCA_013812465.1 Actinomycetota bacterium | reverse complement strand
AGGGAGAGCCCGAGGATGACCATCGAGTACGCGGCGGCGACATGCTCGTTCTCGTTGGTTGCCTGCCATTTATAGGCCTCGGCCGCAAGCACCGTCGCGCCCGACCCGGTCAGCGCGATCACAACGGCGAACACCTCGAAGGCGAAGATCAAGCGGAGGAGGAGCGCGACCTGGATCGAGGGCTTGAGCATGGGGAAGATCACATGCCGCACGCGCTGGAAGAATCCGGCGCCGAAGACCTCGGCAGCCTCGACGTAATCGCGCGGGATGCCCTGCAGTCCGGCGAAGAGGATGACCATCATGAAGGTGGTCGAACGCCAGATTTCGGCGGTCGCCACAACCATGACGAGCTGCGTCTTGGATGTCGGGTCGAGGAAGATGAACGGCTGCTCGAGCACCCCGACACCTTCGAGAATGGTGTTGAGGTAGCCGCGCTCGGTGAAGATCGCCGACCAGGCGATACCGGCTGCGAGATCCGAGATCGCGAGGGGGAGCAGGAAGATGTACAGGAAGAGGCCGCTGCCACGAAGTCTCGCGTTCAAGAGGAGCGCCATGCCCAAGGCGAGGACGAACTGGATGGGCACGATCACGAGGATCAGGAGGAACGTGAAGCTCATCGCCTCGCCGAAGGCCGCGTCGTCGACCATCGTTCGGAACGCGGAGATAGTCCAGTGGCCGCTCTCGTCTCTCAAGGCGAGCCCGAAGCCCTGGATCATCGGCCACACGAAGAAGAGGCCGAGGTAGGCGACGGTGGGGAGGATCAGCCAGTAGGGCAAACCCTCCCACCGTCGCTTCCGGCGCGTGAGCGGAGCGGTCTCTTGGGCTATCGTCGTCACACGCGCTAAGGGCTGTTACTCAGGTCGTCTCTACCTCACGCGGCAAGGATTCTTTCCACTCGATGGATCTGGCGCCCAGCACGGCGCGCCGGTCTTGTCGAAGATCGCCTGCAGCAGATCGCCCTGCTCCTTGAGGACGGTCTGGATGTTCTCGTTGTTTCGCACGATCCGCGTGAAGGTGTCGCGGTAGATCTTGTTGAAGTTTCCGCCTTCGGCCCCGATCCCGATCGGGAGCAAGGCCTGGATGGCGTCGGGCGCCTTCTGCTGCTTGCGCACCGCGGCCGCCTCTGCGAGCAGCCCGGGTGAGATCCTCTTGGACAACCTTCCGCCGGCGGCGGGGAAGAATCCCGTGAGAGACAGGATCTGCGCCTGCGCGCCGATCGTCAGCATGTGCCGGATCAACGCCTTGGCGCCCGCAGGATTCGGTGCGTTCTTGGGAATTCCGAGGCCGACGAGGACCGGCATGTACGACCGCGCCTTCGGGCCCTTCGGGACAGGGAACGCGACGAGGTCGTCGGGACGCTGGTCGAGCGCCGTCTTCAAGCGTGCGACATGATCCCAACCCAGTAGGACCTCCTCGCTCAGCAGCGGATCCTGCATGAACGCATACGTCAATGACTGCGGATGGGTGTACTGCCAGAGCTGGCGCATGTACTCCCACGCCCGCACGGCCTCCTTCGAGCGGAACCCTGTGACGAAGCCGCCGGTGAAGGACGGAATGAGGAAGCCCTGGAGGTAACGGTGGAGCAGGCCGGTGTCGCTGGCGGGCAGCCCGAACCTGTTCTGCCCAGTGCCCTTGCGGATGGCCTTGGCCCACGCGAACACCTGCCCGTACGTGAGCGCGTCGATGTTGGCGCCCTTGGGCATGTACTTGAGCACGTCCTTGTTGGCGACCATCACGTAGGTCGCCGTCGAGTGGGGGACGTAGAACTGGGTCGAGGTGCCCAGCTTCCCGATCTTGACCAGCGGCGGGGGCAAGTTCTTGACCTGCTTGGTCACGTCGTCGACGCCGCGAATGAGGCCCTCGTTCTGGAACGTCACGAAGTCGCCGTGCAGGCCGACGAGAAGGTCGATGTTGCCCTTTCCGGCCTTCGCCTCCGCCCTGACCCGGTCGACGAAGAGGGCGGGGTTGCTGATCGGCGCGAATACGGGATCGACGTCCCCTCTGAAGCCTTTGAAGACGAACTTGCGAATCCCCTCCTGCTCGGCGATCCCGCCGAACTGGCCGAAGAAGGCCGTCACCTTGCCGGCGTTCTGGGATGAGCCAGCGGTTGCACGGCTCGCTCCGGCCAGGCCGCCGAGCGCGAGCACGGCCCCGACGCCGCCGGCCTTTACCAGCGCTGAACGCCTGTCGATTGGCTTCTCCCAAGGGGACAAGTTGTGGTCGTTCTCGGTGCTCATGCGATCCTCCTGTGCCGGTAGGGAGCGTGCGGCGCCGATTCGACCGGCCGCACACCCATGACCCGTGCCCTCCAACCCACCTTCGGCGGAGACTTCTGCCCCATGCTCCTCCGATCTAGAAGCCAGCGTCGCTTCACCACTTGGCGATCCTTATTTGCCATGCGGATGTAACAAAAAACGCAGACGAAGTCAATGCGCGATCCCCATCCGCGATGCGCTCTCCGGCTTGGCCTTGTTCTCGCGCAGGAGGTCGAGGACGAGCGCCGCCGTCCAGGCGAACCGGTCTCCGCCCTGCCCGCGGCCGCTCTCCGGGCAGTAGTGCTCCCAGAAGCCGGCGCCCCTCGCCAGCTCGACAACCGCGCGGCGAACCTCCGCGGCGAGCGTCGGATACCCGTAGCGATCGAGGCCGCGCTGAAGGACCCAGTTGAGGATCGGCCAGACGGGGCCTCGCCAGTAGCGCGCCGCCTGAAAGCCCGGATCGCTCGGCGCCAGGCTCGTTACCGCCCAGCCTCGAGCGCCAACCGACACCCGCGAGTTCGCCAGCAGCTCGACCATGCGCTCGGCTCGCGCGCGGGCGGGCACTCCCGCGTAGAGCGGCGCGAGACCGGCGGCAGTCCGCGCCGCGACACGCTCGCCCGCCTCGACGTCGTAGTCGACATAGATGGCGTGCTCGTCGTCCCACAGCGTCTCCTCGAGCGCGGCGGCGGTGCTTTCCGCCCAAGCCTCGAACGGCTCCGGGTCGGCGCCGACGACGCGTGCGATCTCGGCCAGATCCCGGTTCGACTGGACGAGGAGCGAGTTGAACAGAACGGGCTGGAGCGCGAACGGCGTCACGCGCTTGATTCGTGACGAGTCGTAGGCGAGCTCGCGAAACAAGCTCACCAGGTAGACGTAGCGGTCGTACTCCCCGTCGGAGGGACGCTCGGTCACCTCGGCGACGTCGACGTCAACCCGCTCGTACTCCGGCAACAGCTCGGGATCGAACGACATGCGCTCGAGCGCGACGTCCCAGAGCGGAGAGTTGTCCATGCCCGACTCCCACGGATGCCAGATCTCGACGAGACCGCCCTCGACTCGTGCGCGCTCGCGATACAGGTAAGCGTGCCAGGCGGCGAGCTTCGGCAGGAGCTTCTCCAGGAAGGCGGCTGCCCTCGGTCGGTCGCTCGCCAGGCGATACACCTGCAAGGCCGCCGTCGCGTGGATCGGTGGCTGGACGATTCCCGAGGTCCTCGGCGACGCCGGCGCGTCTTGCGAGCGCTCCGTCTGCCAGAAGTCGGGGCCGGGGAAGTACCGGGCGCCGTCCGTGAACACGATGTGGGGGAGGAGGCCGTCGCGCCACTGTCCGGAGAAGAGCGAGCGAAGCTCGGTCTCCGCGCGCTCCTGATTCCAGGAGGCATAGCCCATCGCGATACAGGCCGCGTCCCAGCTCCATTGATGCGGATAGAGGCGGCGGTTGGGAGAGGTCGCGTGGCCGAGCCAGTTCGCCTCCAGCACGGCCCTCGCCTGGCCGATCAGCCCCGCGTCGTCGGCGGGCTCGGTCGTCTGCTCAATCTCGAGCAAGCCGTCGCTCACACTCGTCCCTTCGCGTGGCCTTCGATATTGCAATCGTCAGATAACAAAATGAGCGCCTCCGAGTCAATACCCGTTCTGGTTCCAGTTTTGTTATCTTCGAATAGCAAATCTTCTCCGGCTCGCGCTCCCGTCCTATTCACTTTCCGTCGCGTCTCCTGGTTCCCCGAAGCCATGTCCCGCGACCTGAAGATCGCTCCCGACCCGGTGAGTAGAGTGCGGTTCTCCATGGCGAGCGAGGAGCAGATGGGGATCGATCCTCGGCAGCCGATTCCGCTCTACTTCCAGCTGAAGACGCTTCTCCTAGAGGAGATCTTGAGCGGTCACTACGGCGGCGCCGACGATCGTCTGCCGACCGAGCACGAGCTGTGCGAGCGCTACAAGCTCAGCCGAACTCCGGTGAGCCGTGCGCTCTCCGAGCTTGCAGACGAGGGTGTGATCCTCCGCCATCGCCGGCGAGGATCGTTCGTCAATCCGCACTGGCTCAGTCGCCGACCGGACCAGCCCGAAGTTCGCGTCATCGTGCCGACCGAGGGCCCGTGGGCGCGGATGGTCCGCGATGCCGCCGGCGCCAGAAATCAGATCAGCGTCGTGAAGGTCCCGCGCCAGTCGCTCCACCAGACTCTCACGCATGCCGTCGCCGAAGGCCAGGCGCCGGATCTGGCGGTCATCGACTCGGTCTGGGCGCCGGAATTCGCGGCGGCGGGTTTCATTCACGCGCTCGAGGAGTTGAACGAGGGCTGGGTTCGTCAGGAGCACGAGGTCGACTTCCTCGAGCCTCTCGTGCGCGCGAACCGCTACGAGGGCAAGACCTTCGGCGTCTCGCCCTTCGCCGACGCGAGCGGGCTCTGGTACAGCCGGCGCAAGCTCGAGTCGCTCGGCATCTCGCCACCAACGACTTGGACGGAGCTGCGAGCGGCCGGTCACGCGCTCGCGGAGGGCGGCGTTCGCACTCCCATGGTCATGCCGGGCGGCGGCATGGCCGGAGAGACGACCACGTACTGCCTGATCGCCGTCCTGGCGTCCAACGCAGCCCACGTGCTCGGGCCTGGGGGAGTGAGTCTCAGCTCTCGCGCGACCGCACAGGCGCTTCGCTTCCTCCGCAGGCTGGTCGACGAGGGCATCGTCCCTTCGGAGGTGGTTGGGTACGAGTGGGACTACGCGGTTCGACTGCTCGCCGAGGGACGCGCCGCGCTCTCACTCGGCGGCGTCTACGAGGCGCAGGCTCTCGCCGAGGCCCTGGGAGTCCATCACCACGATGTCTGGGAACACTTCTGCTTCACGCGCGTGCCCGCCGGCCCCAAAGGAATGCCCGCGAGCGTGGCTGGCGGAATGATGTTCGCGATCTTCCGACAGGCGGCGCAACCCCGCCTTGCGATGCAGCTTCTGCAGCGCGCGGTGGAGCCGGACGCTCTCGCCCGAGTCGCACGCTCCACCGGACGGATACCGTCGCGCCGCTCGGCGATCGAGCTCGTCGCCTCGGACCTGCCCTTCCTCCCGGAGATCGCCGAGATCATCGAGCTGGCAGTGGCGAGGCCCTGGATGCCCTCGTACCCACGGGTCTCGGTCCAGCTGCAGACGATGCTCGAGGCGGTTCTCACCGGCCGGCTCGGTCCAGCGGCTGCGGCGCAACGGACCGCGGAGATGATCGGAGCGATCACTGGGCTCCCGCTCGTCCCTGAACGGGAGCGTGGTCGCGGCGGCCGCAGCCTGACGAGGTGAATCCCCGCCGAGTCCTCATCGACGGAGCCCGGGCGCTCCTCGCCGGCAACGACATGGGGCCGTTCGTCCGGCCGGGGAGAGAGCTCTACCCGCACCAGTGGAACTGGGACTCGGCCTTCGTCGCGCTCGGGCTGGCGCACGTCGATCCCGAGCGCGGCCGAGCTGAGGCGCGATCGCTCCTGAGAGGGCAGTGGAGCGACGGGATGGTCCCGCACATCGTGTTCCACATCCCGGCGCCCGACTACTCGCCGGGACCGGAGCTATGGGACTCCGCGGCCTGCGAGCAGGCGCCCGAGGTCCCGACGAGCGGCCTCACGCAACCGCCGGTCCTCGCAACCGCTGTCCGCGTGCTGCACGAGGCGTCACCGGACCGGTCGTTTCTGGAGGAGGTCGTCCCCGCTCTCGAGCGCTGGCACGACTGGCTGCACCGCGAGCGGGCCATCGACTCGGGTCTCATCGCCATCGTCCATCCCTGGGAAGGGGCGGACAACTCGCCACGGTTCGACCGGGCGCTGGCGCGGCTGGAGGTCGAAGGCGAGCTCGACATAAGGCGGACCGACAGCCACGAGCTCGACGCCTCGGAGCGGCCGACCGACGACGACTATGTGCGCTACCTGTACCTCGTCCGTCGCTTGCAGACTCACGGTTATCGGCCCGCTCTCGAGAGCTGGCCGTTCGTCTTCGTCGATCTCACCTTGAACTCGATCCTCGCGGCGGCCGAGGACGACCTCGCCTGGCTCTGGGGCGAGCTCGGCGGGGACGGCGCGCGCGCGAGCGTTGCCGCCGGACGACTCCGCGACGCGCTCGCGGAGCGCTGGGACGAATCCAGCGCGGTCTATGTCGAGGACGACGGTGACCCGCTGACGGGTGACGAGACCATCGACGCCATGTTCCCGCTCTACGCCGGCGTTCCGCGGCCCGAGCAGGCCCGTCGTCTCTTCGACGAGGCTCTCTGGTCGCCGACCCGTTTTGGCCCTTCGCCCGAGGCCCCGTGGCCGGTGACCTCGGCCTCGAAGTCGAGCGTCGCGTACGACCCGCGACGCTATTGGCGCGGCCCCGTCTGGGTGAACGTCAACTGGTTCTTCATCCAGGGCCTCGAGCGGTACGGGCTGCACGTTGAGGCGGACGAGCTACGGCGGATGACCCTCGAGCTCGTCAGCCGGTCCGGGTTCGTCGAGTACTACGACCCGAGGACCGGCGAGCCCCTCGGGGTCAGCGACTTCTCCTGGAGCGCGGCCTTGACGCTCGACCTTCTGCTGCGCACGTGAGCAACGCTCGCCTACGACTCGCGTTTGTGGGGGAAACCATGTTCCCCCCACATCCCCCCTTCTTCTCGAAAGCGTGTGGAACCTCCCGGTTCCCCACACCCCTCCCCGCTCATGGGCCAAAGATCGGCCAATGAGCTACGACCCGAGTCCCCGCTACCCACTCACGGGAGGCAGAGTCGAGAATGGATTCGGCGCGCTGGCGGACGCGATCGTCCGCACGAGGCCTCGAGCGCTCGCGATCGACGGCCCGGCTGCTCTTTCCTGGGAGGGCTTCCTCGCCGGCCTCAGCGCGGGGCTCGCCGAGCGGGACGTCAAGACAGCGCTCGTCGATGCGCGCCGTTCTCTCGCTTCCTGGGAAGAGATCCAGCGGCGCACGGCTGCGAGCATCCTCCCTGGCGATCCCGTCTTCGGCCGCATCTTCGAGGGATCGCTGGCGGACCTCTTCGACGAGCTAGCGCCCGCCTCGGGTGCTGACGCGGACATTGTCGTGATCTTCGGTCCGGGCAGCGCCCTCGTCGCGCACGACGTTCTCTGGTACGCGGATCTTCCGAAGTGGCAAAGCCTCGCGGGCGTGCGGCGGGGTGAGGCCGGCAACCTCGGACAGCCGGTCGGGGCGGCCGGATCCGAGCAGCGTCTCCTCTTCGTCGACTGGCCGGTGCTCGGGCGGCACAAGCAGGAGCTCCTCCCGCGACTCGACCTCTACATCGACCTAAGCGAGCCTGAGGCGCCTCGCTCGCTCGACGGGAACACGCTCCGGCGCTCGCTGCACGAGCTCGCCGGCAGGCCCTTCCGCACCCGTCCGACGTTTTTCCCCGGCCCTTGGGGTGGCCAGTGGCTCCGCGATGTCCTCGGGATCTCGACCACTGCGCCGAACCTCGCCTGGTCCTACGAGCTGATCACTCCCGAGAGCGGGATTCTCCTCGGCGCAGACGATCCGATCGAGGTCGGATTCGAGCTCCTGATGGCGGCCGAAGGCGAGCGCGTCCTCGGCGCCGAGCTCGCCGCGCGTTTCGGGGTCTCGTTCCCGATCCGGTTCGACTACCTGGACACGTTCGGGGGAGGCCATCTCTCGATCCAGTGCCACCCGACCGAGGAGTACATGCGCGACACCTTTGGGCTTCCGTACACTCAACACGAGACGTACTACGTCGTGGATGCCAAGCCAGGGGCGGAGATCTTCCTCGGGCTGCGGGAAGACGCCGACCTCGAAGCCTTTCGGGTCGAGGCGACGCGGGCGGAGGATCCGGGACTCGAGCTGGACCCGGAGCGTTATCTCCAGACGCATCCCGCCGTTCAGCACCGCCTGTACCTGATTCCCGCAGGCGCCGTGCACGCGAGCGGCGTTGACAATCTCGTGCTCGAGATC
>JACCTK010000189.1 GCA_013812465.1 Actinomycetota bacterium | reverse complement strand
GAGCGTCTCCTGAGCTCGCGCTAGAGCCCGTCGTGTCGCCGACACGTCCTCCTGCGGGACGCTGAACGAGATCTCCGCCGGGCCGTGCGCGAGGTTCTGGAGGATCGTGTCCACGCTGACGTGCTCGGCCGCGACCGCCTCCAGGATCTCCGCCGCGGAGCCGGGCTGGTCGGGGACACCGCGGAGCGCGAACAAGACCTCGTCTTCGGAGTGGGTGACCGCCGAGACGATGGCCGCCTCCATGCCGGCGGCGTCCTTGATCCAGGTGCCAGGCTCGTCAGAAAACGTGGAGCGCGCGTGGATGGGAACGCCTTGTCCGCGGGCCAACTCGACCGCTCGGAGCATCAGCACTCTCGCCCCGGATGCGGCCATCTCGAGCATCTCCTCGTACGAGACGGTCGAAAGCTTGCGCGCTTGCGGAACGATGCGGGGATCTGCGGTGAAAACGCCGGTGACGTCGGAGTAGATCTCGCAGGAGGCGCCGAGCGCGGCGGCGAGGGCGACCGCGGTCGCGTCGGTGCCGCCGCGACCGAGCGTCGTCACGTCCATCGTGTCCCGCGAGAAGCCCTGGAAGCCCGCGACGAGAACGATGCGCCCGCGATCGAACGCCTCCAGCACGCGAACGGGAGTGATCTCGCGGATCTTCGCCTTCGTGTGCACCGGATCCGTGAGGATGCCGGCCTGCGAGCCGGTGAACGACACGGCTTCGTGGCCGAGGTCGTGGACGGCCATCGCGACGAGCGCGCACGAGATGCGCTCGCCGGTCGAGAGGAGCATGTCGAGCTCGCGCGGATTCGGGTCGGGGGAGGTGCTGCGCGCCAGCTCGAGCAGCGTGTCGGTCGTCTCGCCCATCGCCGAGACCGTTCCCACCACCCGGACGCCGCGCTCGCGCGCCTCCACGAGCCGGCGGGCGACGTGCCGGATCTTCTCCGGGTCGGCAACCGAGGATCCGCCGAACTTCATGACGACGGTTCCCAGCGAAGACTCCGGCGCAGCGGGCATACCGGGATTCTGTATGCCCGGCGCCGGAGATGTTGGAGGTCGCGTAGTCCCGTCGTTAGCGATCGAAATCGTGATCGAGTCCGACCTCGTACATCTCGACCGCTGTTCGCTTGCCGGCCTCGTCACCGGGGGTCATCTGGTTGAGCGCTCGGTCTCCGGTGCGCATGTCCTCTTCGGTCTCGAAGAAGGTGAGCCCGAGCCCGCGCCCGTTCTCGCGGTCGACGAGCATCAGGAGCCTCTTGGCCTGCTCGAGACCCGCCGGGCGGTCTCCTTGCACCATGTTCCTCACGCGCTCGACTGCCTTGCTGGGATCAGCAAGATCGCCGCCTTCGAATCGAGCAATGCGTACGTACATGAGCTCTCCTTCTGTCGGGTTCTACGCTCCGGGCCGCGGTAGTGGGCCCGAGAGCAGGTGCGTGACTTCCAGGTCCCGGTAGGTCGGCTGTACCCGGGCCCGGTCGGCCAGACTATCGAGGATCCCGTGCAAGTGATTGCTTCGAAAACGATCCCAGGTCTTCCTGGAGCTCCAGATGCCGATCATGCGAAACCCTTCCTCGGTAGGGCCGGCGACGTGGAGCACGAGCCCCTCGGGGAGAGCTTCCCCGAGGGCCTCCGCGATCCCGAGGTACATGTCCCACGTGGCCGGAATGTCCTGCACGAAGGCGTAGCTCACGGCGTCTAGGCCTCGAGCGCGAGGTTGAGCGTGCCGCCCTTGCCGTCGCAGGTCGCGTTGAGATGGAGCACGGCGCGTGCTCGCTGTTTCGAGGCGAACCTGCCGATGAACGACCACACGGTGAGGGAACCGGTGTTGCTGTACGCCTTGAACGTGCCGTCTGCCTTGATCGGGAACTGGAGTGTGCTCTTCCCACGTCCCACTCCACACGACCACGTCACCCGTGCGCTCTTGCCCGATGCCGCGACCTTGATCAGAACCTGCTTGGTGAGCGCGGCGACGCCGCTCGCGTGGAGCGTTCCCTCGTACGTGCCACCCTTCGCCGGGGCGGCGGCCAGAGCCGTCGAAGCCAGGACCGCGGCCAGGACGATTGCGGTCACTCCAATTCGGACGAGATTGAGCATGGATCCTCCTCGGTTGGTGTCGAGACGACGATCGCGCGGGCCGGTCGAGGATCGGTAGAGGCCGGTCGAGCCCGGAATAGCATCCGCGGAGATGAGCTCGATCGAATTCCGAGTGCTTGGCCCCCTGGAGGTGGAGCGGGACGGCGCCACGATCACGATCGGGGCGCCGAAGGAGCGTGCGCTCCTCGTCTATCTCCTGCTGAACGCCGGTTCAGCGGTCGCGGTGGACCGGATCGTCGATGCCCTGTGGGGCGGTGCCCCGCCCGCGACCGCAAAGAAGCTCGTCCAGCTGTACGTCTCACACCTCCGGAGCAAGCTCGGCCGAGGCGCGGTCGATACCGTTCCCTCGGGCTATCGCGCCCGGATCGCCCCTGGCTCGCTCGATTGCGAGCGGTTCGAGCGGCTGTTCCGGGAGGGTCGCGAGGCGCGGGCATCCGGGAACGCACGGCTCGCCGTGGCGATTCTGAGCCGGGCGCTCGCTCTCTGGCGCGGCCCTGCCCTCGTGGACATCTCGCACGCCGACTTTGCCGTTGCTGAAGCCGGCCGGCTCGAGGCTCTTCGGCTCGACTGCGCCGAGGAGCGACTTGCAGCCAAGCTCGCTCTTGGCGAGCACCAGGACGTGCTCGCCGAGTCGGCGAAGCTCAGCGCCGAGCATCCGCACCGCGAGCGCCTACGCGCGCTTTCCATGGTCGCGCTCTACCGCGCGGGTCGTCAGGTGGAAGCTCTCGAGGTCTTCCGCAAGACACGCGAGGACCTTCTGGACGAGCTGGGGCTCGAGCCGGGCGACGACCTCCGAGCGGTCGAGCGCGCGATTCTTCGGCATGACCCGACGCTCGTTCCGAGGGTCGCCCCGTCCGAGGTGGGCGTGCCCGAGCTCCCCGCGGCCGTCACGGCGTTGATCGGCCGTGAGCGTGAGCTGGGCGAGCTGGGCGAGCTCGTTCTGCGCACGAATGTCCGGCTGGTCACGCTCGTGGGCGCGGGCGGGAGCGGGAAGACGAGGCTTGCGCTGGCACTGGCCGCCGAGAGCGGCCAGTTCTTCGGGAACGGTGTCGCGGTTGCGGACCTCTCAGCCCTCCGTGAGTCCTCGCTCGTGCTGTCGGCCATCGCTCATGCAGTCCGGATCGGTGAGCAACCAGGCGAATCGCTCGCCGAGACCCTCGCCGCTTGGGCGAAGGGACGGGAGCTCCTGCTCGTCGTGGACAACTTCGAGCAGTTGACAGACGCGGGTCCAGCGCTGCTTCGCCTCATCGAAGCGTCTCCGCTGCTAACGGTCGTGGTCACCAGCAGGCGCGTCCTGCACCTGTCGGGCGAGCACGTCTTCCCGGTCGAGCCGCTCGAAGAGGACGCCGCGGCCCGCCTCTTCGTCGAGCGGGCGACAGCGTTGGAGCCGAAATCCACCGTGTCTGCTGACGATCCCGACGTACGAGAGATCTGTCGCAGCTTGGATGGATTGCCTCTCGCGATCGAGTTGGCGGCCGCTCGGACGCGCACGTTGACCCCGGGCCAACTGCGTGACCGGCTGGGCGAGCGCCTGACCCTGCTGGCCGGCGGACCCCACGACCTTCCTGCCCGCCAGCAGACGCTTCGCGACACCCTCGACTGGAGCGCCGCGCTGATGAGCGACACCGAGCGAGCCCTGCTGGCTCGACTCTCCGTGTTCCCGAGCGACATCTCGCTCGAAGCAGCGCTTGCCGTGACCGCCAGCGACGTGGACTCGCTCGCCGGCCTGGTTGACAGCAGCATGCTGCAGCGGGAGTCTGCGGGGAGCCGCCGGCGATTCCGGATGCTCGAGACGGTGCGTGAGTACGCTCTCGAGCTTCTCGGGCCAGGCCGGATGCGCGCCGCGGACGCCCATGCTGCCTATTTCCTGGAGCTGGCGGAGGGGGCCGACCTGCGCGGCTCCGAGCAGGGTTACTGGCTGGACGTCCTCGACGAGGAGCGGGACAACCTGCGAGTCACGCTCGACCATGCCCACTCGACGGCCAATGCCGACCTGGAGCTACGGCTCGTTGTCGCACTCTGGCGGTTCTGGTGGCTGCGTGGTCACCTTGCCGAGGGACGTTCTCGGATCGAGACCGCAATCGCGCGAGCGGACGCGGTCGAGCCTCGACTTCGGGCCGATGCCTGCCGTGGCGGCGCGGGCATCGCCTGGAGCCAGGGCGACCTCGAACGTGCGCGTGAATTGGCTTTGCTCGGCCTCGAGATCGCCGACGCGAACGGCGACGGGGACATCAGCCTGGCCTGCCACACGGTGCTAGGGCTGATCGCGCGGGACGAAGGCGACTACGAGCGCGCGCGCCGGCATCTCGAGCGAAGCCGCGCCATCGCGAGCGATCTCGGTCGGGAAGGAGACGAGCTCGTGGCGAAGATGAACCTCGGGTCGGTCGCGTTCGACGCAGGGGAACACGAGGTAGCCGTCCCACTCTGGATCGACGTGCTCGACTATCACCGTGCTCGAGGAACCTCCGAAGGCGAGGGGATCGCGCTCCTCAATCTCGGCCTTGCCGCCTACCGACTCGGTCACACGAATGACGCTCAGAAGCGTTTCGCCGAAGCCGAGGCGCTGTTCGACGCGATCGGCTTCCGCGAGCATCTGGCGCACGCGCTCCAGGGGAAAGCGGCCACCGAAGCCGCTGACCACCGCTACCGCGAAGCCGCTCGCCTTCTCGGCCGAGCTGCGGCATTGCTCGAGGAGACGGGATCCGCGGCGGTCACGTTCGACGCAGCTCTCCCGCTGGAGGTAGAGGCAGTCGTCCGCGTGCAGCTGGGCGACGGCGAGTTCGCCTCCGCCTTCTCGGGCGGCTAGCTCCGAGGCGGTCTGGCGGGCTACGCTCCCGCGATGCCACGGAGAGTCATGCTCATCGGCCTCGACTGCGCCGAGCCTTCGCTCGTGTTGGAGCGCTGGCGTGACGAGCTGCCGACGCTCTCAGGGCTCATGGAGCGTGGCTCGTACGGCCGGCTGACCTCGGTCATCCCGCCGATCACCGTCCCGGCCTGGTCCTGCATGATGTCGTCCAAGACTCCCGGCGATCTCGGGGTCTACGGCTTTCGCAACCGCTCCGACCACACCTACGAGGGCGGCTTCATCGCCATGAGCGACGCGATCCGCGAGCCGCGCCTGTGGGATCTCGTCACGCGCGCCGGTGGCTCGTCGGTCGTGCTGAGCGTGCCCGGTACCTACCCGCCGAAGCCGCTGAACGGCGCGATGGTCAGCTGCTTCCTGACGCCGTCGATCGACAGTAGGTACACGTATCCGGCAGCGCTCCGCGACGAGATCGAGGAGGTCGTCGGCAAGTACATCTTCGATACGAAGGACTTCCGAACCGAGGACAAGGACTATCTGCTCCGGCAGGTCTACGAGATGACCGACCGGCGCTTTCAGCTCGCCGAGCATCTCGCGGAGGTCAAGCCGTGGACGTTCTTCGCGATGGTCGAGATGGGCCCCGATCGGATGCACCACGGATTCTGGAAGTACATGGATCCCGAGCACCGCAAGCATGAGCCCGGCAACAGGTACGAGGACGCGATCCTCGACTACCACCGCCATGTGGACGGGCTGATAGCCGGCCTCCTCGAGCATGCGGACGATGACACAGTTGTCTTCGTCGTCTCCGATCACGGCGCGAAGAGGCTCGACGGCGGGATTCGGATCAACGAGTGGCTCCGCCGCGAAGGGCTGCTGGCGACCCTCGCCGAACCGAGCGGTGTGTCGTCGCTGAGAGACGTCGGCGTCGACTGGCCGAACACGGCGGCGTGGGGGGAGGGCGGCTACTACGCGCGTGTCTTCCTGAACGTGCAGGGTCGCGAGCCCGAAGGCGTGATTCCCCCGGACGAGTACGAAGCCGTGCGCGACGACCTCGCACACCGCATCGCGGAGATCCCGGACGACGCGGGGCGCCCGATCCCGACCAAGGTCTACAAGCCGGAGGAGCTGTACGGCGAGCCGAAGGGCGTCGCGCCGGACCTGATTGTCGTCTTCGGAGACCTGCTCTGGCGCTCGGTCGGCACGATCGGCGGCGACGAGGGCATCCAGACGCTCGAGAACGACACCGGCCCCGATGACGCGAACCATGCGCAGGACGGGCTCTACATCGTGGCCGGTCCAGGAGTCGAGGCAAGAGGACGGGCGGATGCGCACCTGCTCGACATCGCGCCGACAGTGCTCGAGATCCTCGGCATTGAGCAGCCCGAGGGGATGCGCGGCGAAAGCTTGTCGCCGGCGCTCGCCGCGCGTTAAGGATCTCCGTCGCCTGGACGGCGATCCATCTCGCGGAACGCGGGGTTGAAGAACCCGAACATCGTCACCGCCACGTAAC
>JACCTK010000227.1 GCA_013812465.1 Actinomycetota bacterium | reverse complement strand
GCCTCGCCTGCGTCAGTATCGCGCGATGTGGATGAGAACCGTGACCTGACGATCGGCTTCGGCCCGGTGGGTCTTACCGGGCTCGGGATCTTCCTGCTCGGAGTCCTCAGAGGCAGTCGTCTGATAGCGGCTCTCGGGCTGAGTGGGGTGATCGCCGACGTGACCGTCGCCGAGCTCGGCGGTTTCAAGGCGATGAACGAGACCAGGCCAGGATCACGTTGAGCGTGTGTTGACTGAAGCACCGGCCCGTAGGGTTCCACCCGCCACACCGTAGGGCCGTAGGGGCGAGGCTTGCCTCGCCCTCGTGTTCCGGCGACGACCGAGGGCGAGGCGAGCCTCGCCCCACGGGTCGGAAGACGTCTCCTTCACTCCGGGACGTCGCTAGATACTCGGCGAGGCGATCACCTTGTACTGCGTGATGTGCGGGTTGTGGGCCGTGAACTCGATGTGCACGACCTGCATCGGCTGCTCCGCGAACCCGGCGCGGGCGGCCTGAAGCGCTGCGTCATGGATCGCTTTCTCTAGCGATGCCGGCCCTTTCTCGGTCTCGTCGGAGACACCGACGAAAGACTCGATGGTATGGCCGCGGATCTCTTCCTCCTCGGACGTCGACATTGCGTCCTCCCTTTCGCTCTAGACGACGCGACCCTACTCCTCGCTGCCCACCGGGACAACTTCACGGAGGGAGGTTGCGGCGCCGAGACGCGCTCCCTCTGCTCGAAGGCGCGCGAGCCGATCCTCGCCCAGCGCAACCTCGAGCTCGGGCAGGACGCGCTCCAACACCGGCGCCTCGTAAACGTCTAGCGGAGCATCGCCTCGTAACGCGTCCGCCGCGCCGAGCAGCCGGGCCGCCTGCTCGAACGACTTCTTCGCGGTGGCGATCCCCGCCAGGACGACGAGGCACTCGGCGCGATCACGGTCGTTCTCGATTCGCGTGTAGACGGCGAGGCTCTCGAGCACCTGCGTCTCTGCGCGATCGAGCTCGCCGGCGAGCAGATCGAGCTCGGCGAGCATGAACAGAGCTGCTGCTTGCTGACTCTCCTCGCCGAGCCCGCGCGCGAGCGCCAACGACTCCTCGAAGGCCTCCCGCGCCTTGTCGATCTCGCCTCGTCGAAAGAGGCTGACGCCGAGGTGGTAGGTCGCGTCCGACACGAGCAGCGGATCGCCGAGCGTGCGCCGCAACGCAAGCGCCTCCTCTTGGAGCGCGATCGCCTGAGAGAGATCGTCGCGGGCGGCGAACACGTCCGACAGGACCCTGAGCGCCCCTGATCTTGCACGCGCGTCGCCGGACTCGTCGGCGAGAGCGAGTGCGTCTCGGCAGAGTGACTCCGCCTCGTCGGTCTCGCCTCGCTCGAGGACGACCCAGCCGAGCTCCGAGAGGGCGAACGCCGCCTGGCGCGACCGACCCAGGAGGCGGAAGGTCGCCGCCGCCTCTTCGAGCAACGGGACGGCGTTGTCGAAGTCGCCTTGAGCAGTGGCCTGACGCGCCGCCGTCCAAAGCGCGTCCGCGCGAACGTCGTCCGGCAGATCGTTCGCAAGAGCGAGACCCATCGACAGCCACCGGCGTGCCTCCCTCACGTGGCCGTGCGCGCGCCAGAATCGGCCGAGCGCCGAGACCGCTCGGAGCGCTTCTTCGACGCGGCCGGAAGAGAGGCACCAGTCCAGAGCCGCCCGGATGTTGTCCAACTCGCTCTCGACTCGAGCGAGCCAATCCGACTGTCTCGGCCCAGAGAGCTCCTCCTCCGCCTGGGCCGCAAGTTGCAGAAAACGCTCCGCGTGGCGCATGCGCAGCTCTTCGAAGCGTCCATCCGACTCGAGTCTGGAGACGGCGTGGCTGCGAACCGTCTCGAGCATGGAGAGTCGGACCTCTCCGTCCCAGACGTCGCTGCGGAGAAGGCTCAGCGCGACGAGCGACTCGAGATCAGCGAGGAAGCGTGGCCCGGAGCCCGCGATGACCTGCGCGTCGGCGAGGGTGCACCCACCGGCGAACACCGCGAGCGCCTCGTGGAGCTCCCGCTGCCTGTCGGTGAGCAGCCGGTAGCTCCACTCGATGGTCGCACGGAGCGTTCGTTGTCGCTCCGGAAGATCGATCGGCCCCTCCATCTCGAGCGCGAGGCCCTGGTCCAGCGCCTGCAGAATCTGGGCGGGAGGAAGGACGACCAGGCGCGCGGCGACGAGCTCGATGGCAAGCGGCAGGCCGTCAAGCCTGCGACAGATCTCGCGCACCGAGGGCAGGGCTTCCTTTTGTAGTACGACACCGCGCGCGGCGGCCAGCTCGGCGAAGAGCTCGGAGGCGTCGTCGATGGGCAGCGCGCCGAGGGGCACGACATGCTCGCCGGAGAGCCGAAGTGGAACCCGGCTCGTGGTCAGCAAGGTGACGTCCGCTGCCCGGTCGAGAAGGCGCCTGACGTGCTCCGCCGCCGTCGGGAGATGTTCGAGGTTGTCCAGCACGAGCAGTGTGCCGGTGCCGGCCAAGGCGTCGCCGACCGCGTCGATCAACGCATGCCCCGGAGATTCCCGCACTCCGACGGCTCGCGCGATCGCCGCGGGGACGAGATCAGGATCGGAGATGGGGGCAAGCCCGACGAGGTGCACCTGTCGTTCGACGGCGGCTGCGCCTGCGATTTCGAGCGCCAGCCTGCTCTTCCCCGCTCCTCCTGGGCCCGCGATGGTGACGAGCCTGACATCCGGACGGGTGAGCAGAGCGTTGATCGCCGAGAGATCGGAGCCTCTTCCGACCAGCCGGTGATGCAAGGCCGGAAGTGTCGCGCCGCCCAACGTGCGGAGCGGGGGAAACGCATCCGGGAGGTCGGGGCCGACGAGCTGGAAGAGCTGCTCGGGATCGGGAACGTCCTTGAGTCGATGCCGACCCAGCGACCGGAACGACAGGG
>JACCTK010000170.1 GCA_013812465.1 Actinomycetota bacterium | reverse complement strand
GAACTCGCCGGTGCGAAGCTTCCGTTGGAGGAGTGTCTCGCTTTCCGGCTCGGGCGCGCTGAGCACGAGCTTGCGCTCTCTCGAGACGAGCGGGGTGCTCGGGCGACGGCCCTCGTCGACGGCGTCCCGGATGGCGGCGATCTGCGTCGGCGTGGCGCCGCAGCAGCCGCCGATGATCCGCGCGCCAAGCTTCTGCGCGTGGGCGGCGAAGTCGGCGAAATACTCGGGTGTCGCGTGCGGGAAGATGACTCGCTGTCCGGCGAGACTCGCCAGACCCACATTCGGCAGAGCGGCGAGCGGCTTCCCGCTGTCGCTCATCTGCTCGAGCGCGCGAAGCGCAGCTTGCAGGCCGAGGCCGTGGTTTGCTCCGATCGCGGCGACGTCTTGGTCGTCGAGCGCCGCGGCTGCTCGAGCGGCGCTGACCCCACCCAATGTGTGCGCGTCCTCGTCGAAGGTGAGCAGAGCGACGATCGGAAGCGAGGACACGGACCGCACCGCGGCGATCGCCGTCTCCAACTCGTCCAGCTCGTAGAACGTCTCGACCAAGAACAGGTCGACGCCGCGTCCTTCGAGAAGCTCCGCCTGCTCGGTGAAGAGCGCGGCGCGGTCGTCTCGACGTGCGCCGATCTCGCCCAGCGGGCCGATGGAGCCTGCGATGAAGACGTCGCGTCCCGAGACGTCACGCGCGTCTCGGGCGATCTTCACCGCCGCCTCGTTGATCGCCTTTACCTCGTCCTCGAGGTATTGCGTCCTGAGCTTGTGTCGGTTGGCGCCGAAGGTGTTCGTCTCGATCAGCTCGGCGCCGGCGCGTATGAAACCGAGGTGGAGGGAGAGAACGCTCTCCGGAGCGCGAAGGTTGGCCTCCTCAGGACAGCGGAGTCGCGCCACGGCGCTCGTCACCAACGAGCCCATCCCGCCGTCGGCCACGATCGGCGGCCCCGAGCTAAGCCGCTGGCTGAATCGATCCATGAGAGCTCACTGTAGAGGTCCCCGTCGGAGGTGAAGCGACCTCGTCAACCCCGTTTGAGTGAACGATCAACCGCGACGGGGTGACGCCCAGCGTGGGTGAATGTCTCACGCTGTGGATCACTCACAGGGCGCGACGATGCGCGGCCGCGTGGGTGAGCTCGTGGGTGAGGGAAAGTGCGGTTCCTTCTCAGGGACCTGCCGGGACCGGGAGCGGAGGCTTGGCGGCTACTCCGCTCCTTGTCCCTCTGCGCAAGACCGGAATCCGCTCTCGCGGACTCCGGTCGCGCCAAGCAGACCCCTTTAGGGGAGCCCGGAATCGAAAATGTCGGGGTGTGAAGTCGTTCGGTGGCCCTCCCTGTCGTTTCCGGAGCGCTCTCCGGTGCTCTCAAGTGAGTACGAGAGGCTGCCGATAGCGAGGACGACTCCCGGCTGGGGACTGACGGCAATCAAGAACCGGCTTCGGAGCTTCGAGAAGGGGCGGCGGACGACGCCGCCCTTCTCATCCCCGGCTTCTCGCGACAGTGGCGTTGGGGACAAATCGGCGCTGATTGTTCACGCTCACAGTGCCAGGCACTGTTAGTGAGACCTCAGGCGTTACCGGCCTTTCGCTCTGTGCAGGCGATGATTGATCTGCCCTGCGCGTCCCGAAGCCAGTCGCACCAGACGCCGCGGGCGACCAAAACGCCTCGTCCCGAAGGAACGTGTCCGTGCCGCGTACGCTGTCCTGGTGCGCGTCCACGTCATCAGCGACATGGAGGGCGTGGCCGGCATCGTCAAGTGGCAGCAGGTCGGGGGCGGCGAGCCACTCTACGAGGAGGGCCGCAGGCTCTACACCGGGGAGATCAATGCCGCCGTCAGGGGCGCGAAGGCCGCAGGAGCGACCGAGATCGTGGTCATGGACTGTCACGGCGCCGGCGAGGGCTGGACGTTCAACTCGCTCGTCCCCGAGGAGCTCGACGCCGACTGCGAGTACGTCGTCCAGGACGAGTGGACGGAGTACACGGAGTTCCTCGAGCAGGGCTGCGACGCGGCGCTCTTCGTGGGCATGCACGCGCGCGCGGGCACGGCCAACGGCGTCATGAACCACACGATCTCCGGTCGCGATTACCAGAACCTCTGGTTCAACGACGTGCTCGTTGGGGAGACCGGGATCAACGCCGCGCTTTGCGGCACGTGGGGTTGCCCGGTCCTGCTGGTCACCGGGGACGAAGCGACCTGCGAGGAGGCGCGGGAGCTCCTCGGAGACGCTCTCACGACCGTCGCTGTGAAGCGGGGGCTGAGCGCCGGTTCTGCCCGGATGACTCCGCCGGTACGGGCCAGGGAGCTCATCGAGGAGGCCGCCAAGCGAGCGCTCTCGGATCTGCGGGCAGTGGCGCCGTGGGATCCAGGACGGCCGTGCGAGATCCGGGTCGAGTTCAAGAACACGGTTGCTCCGGACAAGCTTCGCTTCCGGGCCGGCGTCGACCGTGTCGACGAGCGGACGATCGTGTCACGGGCGGACACGTGGTGGGATGCCTGGCGCCAGTACTACTTCTAGGCGCCAGAAATTGACAGCGCACGCCAAACGCGGTGTGATGCACCGTTACCACTTGTATGCAGGGCGTGAGCCGGACAACAACGCCGCCCTGCCTACGTCAGACAGGAAAGAGCAAAACGATGCAAGAGGAGGGTAAATGAGGAAAGGTCTCATCGCAGCCTCGCTGGGGCTGCTTGCCGCGGCGGTGCTGGTGACTTCCGCTCTGGCGAAGTCCGAGGCGACGGCGACACCGGCGCAGCTGGCCGCGTGCACGAACGTCTCGCTCGGTTTCGTCGGGCCGCTCACCGGCCCGGTCGCGTTCCTCGGCCAGGAGCAGATCTCGTGGCTCCGCTTCGGGGTGCAGAAGTACAACGCGGCGAACCGGACGCGGTTCAAGGTGACGCCGGGCGACACGCGTTTGCAGGCGCCTGTCGCACGTACGGTCGCGCGGCGTTTCGTCTCCGATCGCAAGATCATGACGGTCATCGGTCCGTCCGAGAGCCAGGCGGTCAGGGTCGGCGGCAACCTGTACGAGAAGGCTGGTCTCGCTGCTGTCTCCGGCTCGGCGACGGCGATCGACCTGACGAAGGGCCGGCCGTACACGTCGTTCTTCCGAGTCGTGCCGAATGACGGTATCCAGGGTCCGGACATCATCAACTTCGTCTCTGGGCAGCTTGGCGCCAAGAACGTCGTGGTGATCGACTCGCAGGACGACTACTCGGTTCCGCTGGCGGGCGCGGTCTCGACCGGGCTCCGCAGGAAGAACGTCACGGTCTCGCGCGAGTCCGTGTCGGTGGACGACACCGACTTCTCGTCGGTCGTCGCGAACGTCGGCAACGACGTGAACGTGGTCGTCTTCGCGACGCAGAACGCGAGCTCTGCGAACACCCTTTCGAATCAGCTTCGCGAGCAGGGCAAGAAGGCGATCGTGTTCGGCACGGACGGCGCTTACTCGCCGTCGCAGTTCAAGCCGAGGAACGGCTACGTCTCGGTGTTCGCACCGGACCTCCACTTCGACCGCAACGCGCGGGCGATCGTTCGCGAGTACAACCGCTACTCGAAGAACCGGTCGTTCGGGTCGTTCGGGCCGGCGACGTACATGGCCGGTCTCGTCGCGATGACCAACATCACCAGGGCATGTCGCGACGGTAGCGTGACCAGGGCCGAGGTGACGAGGCTGATCCGGACGACGAACATTCCGTCGATTCTCGGCGGCAGCATCCGCTTCGATCGCAAGGGAGACCTGCGAGGCGGCGCATTCACGATCTACAAGGTCACGAACGGGACCTACAGCCCGGCGGGCTAGGGCTGATCGACGCAAGGGAGCGGCCCGTCCTGTAGGGCGGGCCGCTCGTCTTTCACCCCCAACTATGAGATAAACGGCGCGTGGACTGGGACAAGATCGTCCAGCTCCTGGTCAACGGCATGACGCTGGGGAGCGTGTACGCCCTCGTCGCGCTCGGGTTCTCGATGATCTACGGGATCCTGAAGCTGCTCAACCTCGCCCATGGCGACGTCCTCATGGTGGGCGCGTTCATCGGGTGGGGTGTCATCAACTGGCTCGGGGGCGCGCAGGATCCGAACGTCGCGGTCTGGCTTCTGATCGTGCTCATGCTCCTCGCCGCGATGGCGGGCTGCGGCTTTCTCGGGGTCGCGATCGAGCGCTTCGCGTATCGGCCTCTCCGCCGCGCGCCGCGCATCGCACCCCTGATCAGCGCGCTCGGCGTGTCCTTCTTCCTCCAGAACTCGGTGCTCCTGCTCTTCGGGGCCGATTTCCGGAGCTACGAGACGTTCGACCTTGTCGACGTCGAGGTCGGAATCAGCTGGGGCCCGCTCAACGTCTGGATCATCCGCATCGTCGTCATCGCCTCTGCCTTCGCGATGATGGCCGGCCTTTGGCTGCTCGTGACGCGCACCAAGCTCGGCAAGGCGATGCGGGCGACGGCTTTCGACCGCGAGGCCGCGGCGATGATGGGAATCGACGTCGACCGCGTGATCGCGAAGACGTTCTTCATCGGCTCCGCCCTCGCAGGCGCGGCGGGCATCCTCGTGGGGCTCGTGTTCGGCTCGATCAACCACTTCATGGGCTTCAACTACGGGTTGAAGGGGTTCACCGCCGCGGTCGTCGGTGGGATCGGGTCGATCCCAGGGGCGATGTTCGGCGGCCTCTTCATTGGGCTCTCCGAGGCTTTCTCGGTCGGCTACATCGAGGACCTCACTCGCGGCCGGCTAGGGAGCGCGTTCAGCGACCTGGTCGTCTTCCTCATCCTGATCGTGTTCATGCTCGTGCGCCCGCAGGGAATCTTCGGCAAGCCGGAGGTGAAGAAGGTATGAGCCTGAGCGAGGGCCCCGAGCAGCCGCGGATCGGCGTCGACGAGTGGGTCGCGAGCGCTGAGGAGCGCCGTTCGCGCTCGCCCCTTGCCCGAGCGCAGGACGCGATGGAGCGCGTGCCCGCTGCCGTCAAGCTCGTCGCGCTCGTCGTTCCGTTTGCGATCTTCCCGCTCTTCGTCGACTCGGATTACCTCATGCAGGTCGGGATCGACACGCTCGTCTTCGTGCTCCTGGCGCTCGGCCTGAACGTCGCCGTCGGGTGGGTGGGTCTCCTCGACCTCGGCTACGTGGCGTTCTTCGGGATCGGCGCCTACCTGTACGCGGCGGTCGCTTCCGAGTACGCGGGCCGTTATTGGGACGCGGCGATCGCGATTCCCGTCATCGCCGTCGCGGTCGCGGTCAGCGGCTTCCTCGTCGGGCTTCCCTCGCGCCGGCTCGTCGGCGACTACCTCGCGATCGTGACGCTCTTCTTCCTCCAGCTCTGGTTGGTCGTCCTGATCAACGCCTCGTGGTCGCGTGGCCCGAACGGGATCTCGGACATCTATCCGCTCCAGTTCTTCGGACGTCAGGTCACCTCACTCGACGGCTACTTCTACGTCGCCCTCATCGCGTTCGTCGTGATCATCTCGTTCCTGTACCTCCTGAACCAGTCGCGAACGGGCCGGGCCTGGAGAGCGCTCCGCGAGGACGAGCTGGCGGCTGAGCTGATGACGATGCCCGTGAACCGCCTGAAGTTGATGGGGTTCGCGGTCGGCGCGGGCATCGCGGGCGTTGCCGGGGCGATCTACGCTCCGGTGCAGGGCGCGGTATTTCCCGCGAACTTCGACCTCGTGCTGCTGATCACCTTGTACGCGATGGTCGTCCTCGGCGGCGCTGGCAGCCTCGTCGGCGTGACGGTGGGCGCCGTGCTGATCAACGGGTTGCTGGAGGCGCTGAACGACGCCGACAACGCGAGCTGGATCTTCTACGGAGTGGTCGCGATCGCGCTCCTGGCTCTGCTGCGGCCATGGTGGCAGCCCCTCGCCGTGCTCGGCGCCACCGTCGTCTTCGGCTTCGCCGTGCACGAGATCGCCGAGCAGGCGCGGCCCTCACTCGTCGGGGGAGCCACGTTGGGCGACTCCCGCATCGACCGGCTCGTCGACTCGTGGGTGCTCCTGCCGCAGAACATCCTCACCGGGGACGGCCTGCCGACAGGTTGGCTGGGGAGGCTGGCCTACATCGGACTGATCGCTTCGATCCTCGGGCTGACGCTCGTCCGCAGCCACCTCTGGCGTCTGATCGGGCTCGTCCCTGTTCTCTACCTCGCCGCGTGCGTGTGGGCGAACATCCTGGTCGCCCAGCCCGCGGTTGCGCGCTTCGTCCTCATTGGCGCCATGCTTGTCGGTCTGATGGCCTACCGGCCGGAGGGCCTCTTCGGCAAGCAGCGCGTGGAGATCGTGTGAGCACCGACGAGAAAGAGCGTGCGCCGCTGCTCGAGGTCCAGGGCCTCTCGCTCGCGTTCGGGGGGGTCAGGTGCCTCGACGGGCTCGACCTCGTCGTCGGGGAGGGTGAGGTCGTGAGCGTCATCGGCCCCAACGGGGCCGGCAAGACGACGCTCTTCAACGTGATCACGGGCGTCTATCCGCCCGAGGCGGGAGAGATCCTGTTCGAGGGGAAATCGATCCTCGGGCTCGATCCGCACCAGATCGCGCGTCGTGGCATCGCTCGCACGTTCCAGACGCTGCGCTTGTTCCTGAACATGACCGTGAAGGAGAACGTGATGGCCGCCGCTTACGGCCACACGAAGGCCGGTGTCCTGCGCTCGGTGCTGCGCACGCCGGGCATGCGGCGCGAGGAGCGTGAGATCGAGCAGCTCGCCGAGGAGCGGCTCGCCTTCTTCGGCGACCGGCTGGTTGGCTACCGCTGGCGGCAGCCCGCCTACAGCCTCTCCTACGCAAACCGTCGTCGCCTGGAGATCGCGCGCGCGACCGCCGCCAAGCCGAGATTGCTCCTGCTCGACGAGCCCGCGGCGGGCATGAATCCGGTCGAGACCCACGAGATGACGGAGCTCATCGCGCGACTGCGCGAGAAGGGTGGCTACACGATCCTCGTCATCGAGCACGACATGCACGTCGTCGAGGGGATCTCCGATCGCGTCGTCGCGCTCGACCACGGCATCAAGATCGCGGAGGGAACCTTCGGCGAGGTCGCGACCGATCCCAGGGTCGTGGAGGCGTACCTGGGAACTTCAGCGGCGGAGCGAAAGTGACAAGCACGAACGGAAAGGCCGAGCCGCTGCTCCGGCTCGAGGGCATCAACACCTACTACGGGCAAATGCACATCCTCCAGGACGTCAACCTGGAGGTGGGAGAGGGCGAGCTCGTCTGCCTGCTCGGGGGAAACGCGTCCGGCAAGTCGACGACACTGAAGACCGTCCTCGGGCTCGTGCCGCCGCGCTCGGGGTCGGTCGTGCTCTCCGGTGAGGACGTCACGCGGCTCGCGACGTCCGACAGGATCGAGCGCGGGATGGCGATCGTTCCCGAGAACCGCCGGCTGTTCGGGCCGATGACCGTGCTCGAGAACCTCCAGATGGGCGCATATCTGAGGCCGCGCGCCGACCTCTCGGAGGATCTCGACCGCGTCTACGCGCTCTTCCCGCTGCTCTCGGAGCGCCGCAG
>JACCTK010000145.1 GCA_013812465.1 Actinomycetota bacterium | reverse complement strand
GAGCTCCCGTCCGGCTCGTCGTGGAGCCGGCCCGAAGGGGGATACTTCGTCTGGCTCGATCTACCCGAGGGCACGAGCGCATCGGAGCTCTCGACGCGCGCCGCCGAGCGTGGCGTCGCGACCGTCCGGGGCGAGGACTTCTTCCCGCCTGGATCGCGTCGCGGCTACTCGTCGCTTCGGCTCGCCTTCAGCTACGAGCCCCCGGCGCGAATCGCGGAGGGCATATCGCTGCTCGCTGAGCTCCTCCGCTAGCTGTAGCGCCCTCTTCGGTGACGCCAGTGGTCGAAGAGGAAGCCGGCTGCGAACCCGATCCCGAGGCAGAGGAGTATCAGGACGAATTTCGAGACCCTCGTCGAGAAGAAGACGAAGCTGATGTCGACCTGCTCCCTGTTCAGCACGACGATCAGGACGGCATAGACGGCCAGCGCAGCGAAGCCGATCAAGGGCCATGGGACATCCCGCTTGCGGGGCGCCGGAGGCGAGCTTTGCCCTTCCATGAGCGGATCTTACGCCGCGTGAACAACCGCGACGCGCGCAAGCGGGCGCGGCACGAGCTGGGGCTGCCGCGGCGGCGACAGGACACCGGCCTGGGCCGCGCGAAAGGTCGGGCACGGCTGATTCCCGGGAAGCGCGCAGAGACCCTCGCGCCGAAAATAGCAGTCGTCACAGGTGGCGGGTGAGCGTGTCTTCGTCATTCTCCGAAGGCCGCCCCTCAACGACCAGTTCCGCATTCTGGCGAGCAGGTCCCGTTCGGACAACCCCCCGCGGGATAAATACGCCGCAATTTGCGGGTGTTCTCAGGATCGTAAAAAGTGCTGCAAATTCAGCAGTTTCTCGCCGACGTTGTCAGTAACTGCAACGCCTGTTGAAAACTCTCCACAGGAATGACCTCCATGTCACCCGCATGCTGCCGCGCCTCGTCCGCGTTCTCGCCCGCCGGCACGACGAAGGCTTCCACATCCGCCTTGCGCGCGGCGATGGTCTTCTGCTGCAAGCCGCCGACGGAGAGCACGGTCCCGTCGAGGGCGAGCTCTCCGGTGGCCGCGATGTCGCAGCCATGAGTGACGTCACGTCCGAGCACCCGCGCGATCTCGAGCGCGAAGGGCAACCCGGCCGACGGTCCGCCGACGCGGCCGAGATCGATGTCGATGTCGACCGGAACCGAGATGTCAGCCTGCTGGTCGACTCTGATGCCGACGATAGCCCGCGTCGGATCCTCGGGGCTGGCCACTGTCGCGACCGTCACCGTCTGGCGCTCGTCGTCTCGCTGCAGGGTGAGCTCGACGTCGTCGCCGGGCTTGCGTCGCCCGATCTCGCGGCGTAGCTCATCGGGTGTCTGCACAGGGACATCGTTCACCGCGACGATCACGTCCCCGGAGTCGACCTTGTCCGCCGCAGGTACGTCGGACGCGACATCGATCACGAGCGCTCCCTGCTGTTTCTCGACGACGTCCCGCCCGAGCGCTCGAAGCGCGACAGCGGAGGCCACGAGCTCGGAGCGACTCATCTCGGCGGCGGTCTGGCGGTCCCGCTCCGCCTCGGACGTCCCCGACGGGAGGATTGCCTGCTCCGGCACGACCGTCGAGCCCTCGGGGCGCAGGAACGGAAGCAGATCCTCGAGCCGTGTCGTCCGGCGCACGAAGACGTCGACGTAGTAGACGTCGCCCTCTTTCACTGGACGCGCCCCTTCGACGGTGACCCGCTCGGCCAGCGGCTTGGCGTTACCGGGGGTGAAGATGAACTCCTCAGCAGGGAGGATCCAGAGCGTGAACGCCGCTGCCAGGCCGACGAGGCCGAGCGCGACCAGGATGCCCGCAAAGCGCTTCACAGACCGATGACCGCGGCTCTCAAAGGAGGCCGCGGACGAGCCCGCCGTCGACGGCGACCACGGTTCCCGTCACGTAGGAGGCTCGATCCGAGCAGAGGAACGCCACCACGTCCCCGATCTCGCGCGGCGTCCCCAGCCGACGGAGCGGGATGGCTTCGAGGTCGTCCGCGCTCGGCCCGTCCGGGTACACCTCGCGAATCCGCTCTGTGTCGATTCGGCCCGGGGCGATCGAGTTCACCGTGATGCCCCGAGGGCCGAGCTCGCGTGAGAGCGACTTCGCCCAGCCGATGACCCCCGGCCGGACCGCGTTCGAGAGCGCGAGGTTGTCGGTCGGCTCCTTCACGGTGCTGGAGGTGATGTTGACGATGCGGCCGGCCTCGCTCCGCTCGAGATACGGGAGGCAGAGTCCGGTCAGCCGGACGACGGAGACGAGGAGGAGCTGCACCGCGGTCTCGACCTGCTTGGCGGAAAGTCCCACTGCGGCGGTTCGGGGCGGCCCGCCGGAGTTGTTCACGAGGATGTCGATGCCTCGGTGCTCGTCGACCGCGGTCTGCACGAGCCGCTCGAGGTCGTCGGCGTTCGTGACGTCGCCGGGAACCGCGATCCCGCCCAAGCGCTCTGCCTCCGCCCGAAGCGTCTCGGGCCTGCGTGCGAACATGACGACGTTCGCACCCTCGGCCGCGAGGGCCTCGCTGACCCCGAGCCCGATTCCGGCGGAGGCACCGCAGACGATCGCGGTGCGTCCTTCGAGATTCAGATCCATGGCGGCAAGGGCGAGGCGAGCCTCGCTCCTACGAGCTCCCGAGGACGCTGACCACGTCCCGTACGGCAGCTGCGGACTCCTGGAACCACGTCTGCTCCTGCTCGGAGAGCTCGAGCTCGACGATCTCCTCGATTCCCGCCGAGCCCAGCTTCACGGGCACACCCATGTACAGGTCGGCGACCCCGAACTCCCCTTCGAGATAGGCGGTGCAGGGGAGGACTCGCTTCTGGTCGAGGAGGACCGCCTCCACCATCTCCGTCACCGCCGCGGCCGGCGCGTACCAGGCCGAGGTGCCGAGGAGCTCGACGACCTCTCCTCCGCCCTTCCGCGTCCGCTCGACCATGGCGTCGATCCGCTCCTGGGATACGAGCTTCGTCAGCGGGACGCCGCCGACCGTGGTCGCCGAGACGACGGGGACCATCTGGTCGCCGTGCCCGCCGAGCACGAGAGCGTGAACGTCGCGGACGGACGCCCCGGTCTCCCAGGCGATGAACGCCCGAAAGCGCGCCGTGTCGAGGATCCCGGCCTGCCCGAAGACCCGCTCCTTGGGGAGCTCGGAGGCGCTCTTCGCCACATGGCACATCGCGTCGAGAGGATTCGAGAGCACGATCACGATCGTGTCGGGCGAGTGAGCGAGCGCCTGCTCGGTGACCGAGCCGACGATCTTCTCGTTCGTCGTCACGAGATCGTCCCGGCTCATCCCGGGCTTGCGCGGAACGCCGGCAGTTACCACGACCACGTCCGATCCCACCGTGTCCTCGTAGCTGTTCGAGCCGGTGACGTTGGGCTCGTAGCCGAGCACCGACGCCGCTTGGTCGAGGTCGAGCGCGATGCCCTGCGGAAGATTCTCGACGATGTCGACGAGGACGACGTTCGCGTAGTCGCGACGCGCGAGCTCCTGGGCGATCGTGCGGCCGGTGAGCCCCGCGCCGACGACGGTGACCTTACTTCTCACGTGTCGTCCTCCAGTCTCAGTAGTGCGCAAGACCGGAATCCGCTAACGCGAACTCCGGTCGCGCGAAGATCCCTAAAGGCGGCCGCTTCGCGGCCGCGACGCTCCTCACTCATCTTGGCGCAGTCTCTCGATGATCGCGTCGGCGTACTCGGAGGTGCCGACCGCGGTCGGGTCGTCGCGGGTGGGTTTCAAGTCGTACGTGACGCGCGTGCCGTCCGCGATCACCGCCGCAACCGTGTGCTCGAGTCGCTGCGATGCTTCTCGCTCGCCGAGATGCTCGAGCATGAGCTTCCCGGAGAGGATCATCGCGGTGGGATTGACCTTGTTCAGGCCCTTGTACCGCGGCGCCGAGCCGTGGGTAGCCTCGAAGACGGCCGCGTCCGCGCCGATGTTGGCCCCCGGCGCCACCCCGAGGCCACCGACGAGACCTGCCGTCACGTCGCTCACGATGTCGCCGTACAGGTTCGGGAGCACCAGCACGTCGAACTCCTCGGGCCGCTGAACGAGCTGCATGCAGAGCGCGTCGACGAGCACCTCTCGCGAGGCGATGTCCGGGTAGTCCTGTGCGACCGAGCGGAAGACCTCCAAGAACAGCCCGTCGGTGAACTTCATGATGTTCGCCTTCGTCACTCCCGCGACCTCTCGGCGATGGTTCGCGCGGGCGTGCTCGAACGCGAAGCGGATGATCCGCTCGGACGCCTCCGCGCTCATCGGCTTGACGGAGATCCCCGAACCCGCGGCGATCTTCTTGGTCTGCAGTCCATTCAGCGTTTCGATGACCTTCGCGGCTTCGTCGCTACCGGCCTCGTACTCGATGCCTGCGTAGAGGTCCTCGGTGTTCTCGCGGACGACGACGATGTCCACCATCTCGTAGCGCGTGCGAACTCCCGGATACGTCTTGCACGGGCGCAGACAGGCATAGAGCTCGAGCTCATGGCGCAGGGCGACGTTGACCGAGCGAAAGCCGGCGCCGATCGGGGTGGTGATCGGGCCCTTCAGCGCCACGCCGTTTCGCTTGACCGAGTCGAGCGTCTCCTGGGGAAGAGGAGTGCCGGCCTCCTCCATGACCTCGACTCCGGCCTGACGCACGTCCCAGTCGAGGTCCACTCCGGTCGCCTCGAGGACGCGTTGGGTCGCCTCTGTGAGCTCGGGGCCGGTCCCGTCACCGGGAATGAGGGTCACGCGATGGCCCATGGGCGCGCCGGATCGTACCTTGAGCATTCGCCTGGTCAGGTACCGTCCCGGCCGATGGAGGTCGCCGACTTCAAGCCGGGGCTCGAAGGCGTCGTCGCCGTCGAGACCGAGATCGCGGAGCCCGACCGCGAGGGCGGATCGCTCCGCTACCGGGGCGTGGACATCGAGGAGCTCGTCGGGCACGTTCCGTACGAGAACGTCTGGGGTCTGCTCGTGGACGACGACGCGGACTCGAAGATGCCCGATTCGGAGCCATACGAGCCGGCGCGTCTGACCGGAAACGCTCCCGCCGACCTCCAAGCCGAGACGGCGCGCCTCGCCGGCGACTGGAAGCTCGGGAAGCTGAACGAGATCTCGGACGAGCAGGCGCGCGAGGACCTTGGCCGGCTCTCGGCGCAGATGATGACGATCGTCGCGCGCTCCGCACGGGTTGCCGACGGCCTGGGCGACTCGATCTCCGATGAGGTCGTCGCGCAGGGCAAGACCGCCGCCGAGAAGTTCCTGCTGCGTTGGCGGGGCGAGGCCGACCCACGACACACGAAGGCGATCGACACGTACTGGATTTGCACAGCCGAGCACGGGCTGAATGCGTCGACCTTCACCGCGCGCATCGTCGCCTCGACCGGAGCGGACTGCGGCGCCTCCCTCTCTTCCGCGGTCGGAGCGCTCTCCGGGCCGCTGCACGGAGGCGCGCCCGCGTACGTTCTCCCGATGCTGGAGGAAGTCGCGGGGACGGGAGACGCCGCGCGCTGGGTCGAGGAAGCGCTCACCAGTGGCAAGCGGATCATGGGCTTCGGGCACCGCATCTATCGGGCTGAGGACCCGCGGTCGCGCATTCTCAAGCAGACTGCAAAGGATCTCGGATCGCCACACGTCGATGTCGCGGAAGCGCTCGAGAATGCCGCGCTGGAGGCGCTTCAGAAGCGGCACCCCGAGCGAGTGCTGGCGACGAACGTCGAGTACTACTCGGCGGTCGTGCTCGACATCGCCGAGATACCGCCCGCGCTCGCGCCGGCGATGTTCGCGTGCTCGCGGGTCGCGGGCTGGTCGGCGCACATCCTCGAGCAGAAGAAGACGGGCCGGCTGTTCCGCCCGTCGGCTCGCTACGTCGGCCCGGAGCCTCGCGCGCTGTCTTCTGCGTCATGAGTCTCGCCGAAGCGGCTGCGGCGGCGGATGCTCTCGCGCAGGCTGGGGACGAGAAGGCGCTGGCGACGCTCCGCGTGCAGTGGGACGAGGAGATCGAGGCCGCCGCGCGCGACTCCGACTACCGCGTTCGGGCCCAGGGCTACCGGGCGATCGCGCAGTTCCGGTTTCGCCAGAAGCGCGAGCTCTTGCGTAGAGGGCTCGAGGACGAGAGTCCCGCTGCTCGCGGGTCTGCGCTGATCGCGCTCGAGGGGCTCTCGCGGGGCCACCCCGGTGACATCAACTCGTTCCGGCCGTTGCTGCACGAGCTCGCGGCGCGCGATCCGAACCTGGCCGTACGCCGTCTCGCGATCATCTGCCTGAAAAACGGCGCGTCCCGAAGTGACACGCTGCAGCTGCTCGAAGGGATCTCCGAAGCCGATGACGTCGACGCTGACCTCCGCAAGACCGCGCGCGTCGTGCAGGCCTCGCTGAAGAAGAAAGCCTCGGCCAAGTGAGCCCGGCAGTTGCGGTGATCATGGGCTCGGCTTCCGACTGGGAGACGATGGAGCACTGTGTGACGACGCTCCGGGAGCTCGAGATCCCGCACGAGGTGCGCGTGCTCTCGGCGCATCGCACGCCCGGCGCGCTCGAGGCGTACGTGGCGGACGGCGAGAGTCGTGGCGTGCAGGTGTTCGTCGCTGCGGCCGGCGGCGCGGCGCACCTTGCGGGGGTCGTCGCCTCGCGGACACTCAAGCCCGTCCTCGGGATTCCGATGGGAACCGCGCTCGGGGGACTCGACTCGCTGCTCTCGACCGTGCAGATGCCCGCGGGGATCCCGGTCGGAACGCTAGCGATCGGACGGGCGGGCGCCGTCAACGCGGCGCTCCTCGCAGCCGCGATTCTCGCGCGCGCGGACGGTGAGATCGAGGAGCGCTTGCGGCGCTTTCGGGAGGAGCAGGCGCAGAAGATTCTCGACAGGCCGGATCCGAGCGCGTAGGAGGGACGAAACGCCTGGTGACTGTCACCTGCGGGTGACAGTCACCCGCTTTCGATCGCCGCCAGCACGTCGTCCGCGTAGCGCTCGAGCTTGACCGGCCCGAACCCCTTGACACCGGCGAGCTCGCCGTGTGTCTGCGGCTTGACGACCGCCAGCTCCTGCAGCGTCGAGTCGTGCAGCACGACGTAGGCGGGAACGCCGTCCGCCCGCGAGCGCTCGAGGCGCCAGGTGCGCAGTCGCGCGGCGACGACTTCGTCGACATCTTCTGTCGCCGCGCCCGTTCTGATCCTGGGTCGAGGGGCGTCCGCGTCGGCCATGAGCACGCGGAACCCGTCCGGCGTCGTGTGCTCGACCAGTGCTCCGGCGAGCTCGAGGAGCTGCACCCACCGCTTCACGTCCGCTTCCGATGCCGCGGCGAGCAGACGGTACGCGAGCGAGCTCCGCGCCGAGGGAGGCGCCTTCAGCGACCCACAGAGCGTCGCGACGAGGCTCCGTCGCCCGATGGGCCACGTCAGTCCTGCGACGGCATCGACGATCGCCTCTCCCACGTCTTCGGGCAGTGGCGGCGCCGGCGGGACCGCGCTCGAGGTCTCGGCGAGAGGAGCGCACACGTCGCACATCCCGCACGGAGGAGCAAACTCTTCGCCAAAGTGCTCCGCCACCTGCGCGTGGCGGCATGTGCGGACCTCGGCGAAGCTGATGATCCGGTCTGCTCGCGCCTCCGCGACCAGCCGAGCCCGGTCGAGGAGCGACTCGACGCGCGCGGCCGCATCTTCGGGAACGGTGAGCAGCTCGACGTTCATGCGACGCCCGTCGTCGAACCCGCGCCGCACGAGCCCAGCCTGCTCGAGCATGCCGACGAGCACACGTGGATCGCGCTCCGGAACGAGGGAGCTGAGCTCGGATGGATCGACGCTCTTGTCCGCGGTTCGCAGCGCCCGATAGATCGCACGGAGATCGGCCGGAGCGGGCACGTCCGAGACCGCAAACCGCCGCAGCGCCACCGCATCGCTCGGGCTCGCGAGCAGAAGCGTCTCGCTGGGGACGCCGTCGCGTCCGGCGCGGCCGATCATCTGCACGTAGCCCTCGAGCGAGTCGGGAAAGTTGACCAGGCACACGAGCCGCACGTCCGGCTTGTCGATGCCCATTCCGAACGCCGTTGTCGCGACCACGACCTGCGCGCGGCCGGCCACGAAGTCGTCCTGCACCCGCGTGCGCTCCTGGGGCTCGAGTCCCGCGTGGTAGTGCTCGGCGCGGAGCCCGTGCCCGCGGAGCACTCTCGCGACCTCCTCCGTCGAGCGACGCGAGCGGGCGTACACGATGGACGAGCCCCCGCCGAGCGCGCGAAGGCGCTCCACGAGAATCTGTAGGCGGTCCTCCGCGTTCGCGACCCGAGCCACGTCGTAGCGCAGGTTCGGTCGCACGACCGAGGTGTGCACGACCTCGGGCTCGCGGCCCAGCGCTACGCCGATGTCGCGTGCGATCTCAGGCGTCGCGGTCGCCGTCATGCCGAGCAAGGTCGGGCCGCCGAGCTCCTCGAGCCCTCTCCGGATGAACAGGTAGTCCGGCCGGAAGTCGTGGCCCCACATGCTCACGCAGTGGACCTCGTCCACCACGACCAGCCCGATGCCGATGGTGCGGAGCATCTCGACAAAGCGCGCCTGGCGCAGGCGTTCGGGCGCCGCGTACACGAGCCTGGTCTCTCCGGAGGCGACCTTCGTGAGCCGTGCCGCGCTCTCCTCGACAGAGAGCGACGAGTTGACGAAAGTCGCCGTAGAAGCCACTTTCGGCGGCAGCTTGTCTACCTGATCCTTCATCAGCGCTATCAACGGGGACAGCACCAGCGTCGGCGTCGGGCGAAGCATCGCAGCGAGCTGGTAGGTGAGCGACTTCCCCGAGCCCGTCGGCATCAGCGCGAGCGTGTCTCGGCCCTCGATCGCGGCGTGCACGACCTCCTCCTGCCCAGGACGAAATGCGTCGAATCCGAAGAGCTCGCGGAGTGGGGTCTCGAGAACTTGTCTCAGGCGGGCGAGTATAGGGAGCCGGTCGAACGACGCCCTGACTCGTTGCAGAGTTGTTACGTCTTCGCTCTAGTACGGAGCCTTACGACGGGCGTGCGGGTGCGCGAGGAAGTAGACCTCGCGACGGCGGCGATCCGAGATGTGCGTATAGCGCTCCGTTGTTCCCAGATCGGCGTGCCCGAGCATCTCCTGCACCGAGCGGAGGTCGGCTCCGCCCTCGAGTAGATGCGTCGCGAAGGAGTGGCGGAGAAGGTGGGGATGAACGCGCTCGGGCTCGAGGCCGGCCCTCTCGGCCAGGCGGCGCAGGATGAGGAAGGCGCCCGCGCGGGTGAGCGCCCCGCCCCGAGCATTGAGAAAGAGCTCCGGCCGGTAGCGGCGGTCGAGGTGCGGCCGTCCGAGCGCCAGGTAGCGCCGCGCCGCCTCGGCAGCAGGGCGACCGAGGGGAACGAGGCGCTCCTTGCCGCCCTTGCCGTGCACGCGGACGATCCGCTCCTCGACGTCCACCGCGTTCTTCTCGAGGCCCATCGCCTCCGAGACACGTAACCCGGCGCCGTACAAGAGCTCGACGAGCGCCCGGTCGCGGAGGGTGCGCGGGGTGGGTCCGGTCGCCGCGTCGATGAGTCGCTCGGTCTCGGATGGGGACAGCACCCTCGGCAGCCTGCGCCCGCGTCGGGGTAGCTTGATCGCGGCAGCGGGATTCTCGCTCCGGCCGCCGATGAGGATGAGATGCCGGAAGTAGGTCCGCACCGCGGACACGCGCCGTGCGAGGGTCGAGGATGCGAGGCCCTGAGCGCGCATGGCGGCGAGCCAGCGCTCCAGATCGTCGACCGTGGAGTCTCCGACGTTGCCGCCCCGGAACGCCGCCAGGGACCGCAGGTCTCGGCGGTATGCGTCGAGGGTGCGAGGCGAGCGCCTGGCCGCCAGAATCAGCAGGTAGCGATTGAGCTCCGGATCCGGCGGGACGGCCATGGGCCTCGGACCGTTTCGGCGAGGAACCTCCGGCTCCTCTCTCGGATGGGTCTCGCGGGCGTCGTGGCCGCGCTCCTCGCGGCGGTCGTTCCCGCTCCGGCCCAGGCGTCTCAGCTCGTCGCACGAAACACGTTGTCGGAACGGCTGTCGGTATCTCGGGACGGGCGGGCGATCGTCACCTATCGCGCCGACGGACGCCTGCGGCACGTGCTCGCGTGGGGAGCTGTGAACGCGCGGATGCCGAGCACGAGTCGCGAGCAGGTCGCGTTCCAGATCGACTACAGCGGAGGTTGGAAGCGTTTTGGCCAGCCTCTGTGGAAGACGGCGTCGAACGTGTGCGGGAGATACACCGGGACTGCGCTGCCCGGGGTCGTCGCCAGCTGCACGGCGCCGGACGGCTCCCATTGGGCTCTGCAGCGCTGGCAGAGGTCTCAGGCGAACTTCGCGCTGCCGCCCTGGAAGGTCGGCCACGGCGCCTGGGAGCTACGGCTCTCACACTGGAGTGGGCCGGTCGCCCAACTCGATGTCTGGCTTGACTGGAGCTACGGTGGCCGCTGGCAACACCTCTTCGGGCGGCTCAGCTATCGCGGTCGTCCCGTCCACGGGTTCGCGACGACCCCGACGGGGGACCCGCTCGACTCCTACGGCCGCGTTCTCTACCTCGACACCCTCGACTCGGCGTACGGGCGTGGCTGGCACCGTGAGAACGGTTTCGTCGCTCGCCGGCCCGACGGGATGTTCTGCTACGGCTTCGTGCCACACCGAATCCCCTCGGGCGAGACGCTGCCACCGGGGACGGGCCGCCGCTACCGCCTGGCGACGAGCGGCCCAGGAGTGACGCCCGATGTCAGCTGGGAGGGCGACGGGCTGGGCGATTACGACCCGGAAAGCGAGCTCGACCGCGCGCACGAGACGAGGATGAACGAGCTGCAACTGCAGCTCGCCGGCGGCTCCGACTCCTGCCATCCGTAGCTAAGTGCTCCCCGCCGCACTAAGACCGCGGGTGCGAGCGGTCGTACACGCGCCGTAGGCGCTTCGCGTCCACGTGGCTGTAGATCTGCGTCGTCGAGAGCGAGGCGTGGCCGAGGAGCTCCTGGATCGTCCGCAGATCGGCCCCGCCCTCGAGCAGATGGGTTGCGAACGCATGCCGCAGCCGGTGCGGGTTTCGCACGAGCCGCCGCACGGTGCTCGTGTCCAGCCGTCGGCCTCGCACCGAGAGGAACAGCGCGTCGAGCGCGCCTCGAGCGAGAGTTGGGCGGGCGTCGCGGAGGTAGCGGGCGACGTGGTGCGCCGCCTCCTCCCCCAGCGGCACGCTGCGCTCCTTGCCGCCCTTGCCGCGAATGTGAACGGCCTCGCGCTCGAACTCGACGTCCGCGAGGTCGAGCCCCACCGCCTCGGCGCTCCTCAGCCCTCCTGAGTAGAGGAGCTCGAGAAGCGCCCGGTTTCGGAGCGCGAGAGGGGAGTCGCCGTCGACCAGCTCCAAGAGCTCGTCCACCTCGGCGATCTTCGGCGCATCGGGGAGACGCCTCGGCCGGCGAGACGAGAACGCCGCGTCCGGAACGCGGCTCGGGCCGAAGGTGAAGCGTAGGCAGGAGCGGACCGCGGCCACCCGGCGGCAGACGGTGGCCGGCGCGAGCTTCCGCCGGCCGCTGCCGAGGTCGGCTATCCAGTCAGAGAGGACCCGCGCGTCGACTTCCTCGAGTCCGATGCCTCGCTCGCCGAGCCAACGCGCGAAGGCATCGAGGTCCGAGCCGTATGCCCGCTGCGTCGCCTCTGACAGACCTCCATGCTCGAGGTAGCGGTCGATTGTCGCGCTCGTTTCCATTCCACGGATTTCGCCCTCGGAGACCCTCGGCCTGCCGCATGCCCCGTCCCGTTCGGCCACTTGCGAAGCTCGCCCGAGTCGCATACAGTAAGCTTGTATGTCAATTCAGGTACCTGTGCGCATCCCAAGCGAGGATGCAATGAAACTCGACGATGCGGTGGCGCGCGGCCGCTTCGCAAGTCGCAGCGCGGCGTTGCGCGAGGGTCTCGCGCTGCTTCTCCGCGAGGAGAAAGAGCGCGAGATCGTCGAGACGTATCGACGCGGATATGAGAAGCACCCGCAAGAAGAATGGGTCGGCGAGCTCGGCTTGGCGTTGTTTGCAGCGTGGGTCGAGTCGGAGGAGGCGGGAAAGGAGCCGCTCTGAACCGCGGAGACATTCATGACGTGACCATTCCGGGCGGTCGTCACCCGGCCGTCATCATCACTCGAGACGAAGCCATTCCGTTGTTGCGGAATGTCACGATCGCGGGAATCACCAGCAACGTTCGTGGTTTGTCGACCGAGGTGCTCGTCGGTCGAGCTGAGGGTCTCGGCCACGACTGTGTGGTGAATTGCGACAACCTGTTCACCCTCCCGAAGGCAGGCCTCGGTCGGTACCGAGGTTCGCTCGATCCCATGCAGGTCGGCCGGCTCGACGACGCCCTCCGCATCGCGCTCGGCCTCGACTGACCGCGCGCAGGCAGGCTTAGACCAATGCCAGGCCGGCGTTACGACTCGTTCACCAGCGGCGATCCGCCCGAGCGGCCCGCCGATCCCGCCGTCCGGAAGGCGAACTTCCGGCGCATCGTCCAGCTCTTCCGCACGTATCGCACGCGTCTGGCGGCCGTCTCAGGACTGATCGTCGTCTCGGCGAGCCTCGGCGTGATCTCTCCGTTCCTGCTCCGCGAGGTGCTCGACGTCGCGATCCCCCAGCAGCGAGTGGGTCTCCTGAGCGCGCTCGTCGCAGGCATGGTGGCGATCCCGATCGTGACCGGCGCCCTCGGCGTGTGGCAGACGCTCCTCTCGAACCGCATCGGGCAGAGCGTGATGCACGATCTCCGCACGCAGGTGTACCGACACCTGCAGCGCCTCTCGCTCGCGTTCTTCACGCGCACGCGGACCGGCGAGGTGCAGAGTCGCATCGCCAACGACATCGGCGGCATCGAGAACGTCGTCACCTCGACTGCGACCTCCGTGCTCGCGAATGTGACCACGGTTCTCGCCACCATCGTCGCGATGGTGCTCCTCGACTGGCGGCTCGCAGCTTTCGCGCTGGCGCTCCTGCCGCTCTTCGTCTGGCTGACCAAGCGGGTCGGGGATCAGCGCAGGAAGGTCACGGCGGAGAAGCAGGCGTCGCTTGCCGACGTCTCCTCGATCGTGCAGGAGTCGCTCTCGGTCTCCGGGATCCTGCTCGGGAAGACGATGGGCCGCACCGAGGATCTCGCGCAGCGATTCGAGACGGAGTCGGGGCGACTCGCGGAACTCGAGGTGCGAAGCCGGATGACCGGCCGCTGGGTCATGGCTGCGATCCAGACCACGTTCGCCGTGATGCCGGCGCTTGTGTATTGGTTCGCAGGCCTCACGATCGCGCAGGGGAACGCCACGATCACGATCGGGACGCTCGTCGCCTTCACCACGCTGCAGACGCGGCTCTTCTTCCCGATCGGAAGCCTGCTCGGAGTGCAGCTCGAGGTACAGAGCTCGCTCGCGCTCTTCGATCGCATCTTCGAGTACCTCGACCAGCGCGTCGACATCGTCGAGGGCTCACAAGCGCTCTTGGCGCCGCGTGGCGAGGTCGTCCTCGATGCGGTCTGGTTCCGCTACGACGACGCTGCCTGGACGCTTCAGGACGTCTCCTTCGCGGTTCCGCCGGGTACGAAGACCGCGCTCGTCGGCGAGACCGGCTCCGGGAAGACGACCTGCGCGTATCTCGTCGCTCGGCTCTATGACGCGACCGAGGGCACAGTGTCGATCGACGGCGCCGACGTTCGCGACCTCAGCTTCGAGTCGCTCGCAGCCGCTGTGGGCGTCGTCTCACAGGAGACGTATCTCTTCCATGCCACCGTGCGGGAGAACCTGCGCTTCGCCCGGCCGGAAGCGAGTGACGCGGAAATCGAAGAGGCTGCGCGCGCGGCCCAGATCCACGAGCAGATCGCAACGCTGACGGACGGGTACGACACGATGGTGGGTGAGCGGGGATATCGATTCTCCGGAGGGGAGAAGCAGCGAATCGCGATCGCGCGCACGATCCTGCGAAACCCGCCCGTCCTCGTCCTCGACGAGGCGACGTCCTCGCTCGACACGCAGACCGAGCGGCTCGTGCAGGAGGCGCTCGAGCGCCTCTCGGAGGGCCGGACGACGATTGCCATCGCGCATAGGCTCTCGACCGTGCGTGACGCCGACCAGATCGTCGTGCTCGATCGCGGCCGTGTGGTCGAGATCGGGACATACGACGAGCTGATCGGGCGTGGCGGCCGCTTCGCCGAGCTCGCTTCTCGGGAAGATGGCATGCCCTCGGTGACGGCTCTCGCCACCGCGGACGAGGCGTAAAACACAGAATCTGCCCGTGCGTAGCTTCCAGCTCGCCCACGGCGCCGAAGCGCGCGTCCGCAATCCCGATGCGCCGCTGGCCGCAGTGCTTGTGAACGGCGGCACGGCGAGACGCCTCGCCGGAACCTGGAGCGCGACCAGCGAGTGGCTCGCCGAGCGCCTGGCCGAGCGCTTCCCCGCGGTCGCGTTCTTCGAGGTGCGCTACCGGACGAAGAGCTGGAACGAGCTCCCCTCCTGTGTCATGGATGCGGGGGACGCCCTCGATGCAGCCGGCCGGCCGTCCATCCTCGTCGGCTTCTCGATGGGAGGCGCTGTCGCGATCGGCGCCGCGGGCCACGAGCGGGTCGCTGCCGTGCTCGGGCTCGCACCATGGATTCCGCTGCAGCTGGATCTCGATCATCTCCGAGGCAAGCGCTTCGACGTCGTGCACGGCGCCTGGGACCGCTGGCTTCCGCTGGTTCCCGGAGTCAGCGCGAAGCATTCCCGTAGCGGGTTCGAGCGAGCGCTTGCTGCGGGCGCACAAGGCGCCTACACCCTCATTCCACGCGGCCTCCACGGCGTCGCGCTGCGAACGGGCGGCGGCTCGCTCATCACGCTGCCACGCGCCCGAGCCTGGCTCGACCCTGTCTCCGATGTCATCGAACGCTTTCAGGCCATACGATAAGGCCGCTCCCACGATGGCTACCCACCACCTCCGATGATCGCGACGGTTCCGGACCGCGGCTCTCTCGCGGAGCATGGGATCGACGTCCGCGGTCGGATCCACTGGCATCCGACCACGTCCCAGCTGTACGCGCACGCCCTCGAGCGCGGCGACGCCACGCTTGCCGAGGGCGGGTCACTCGTGGTCGACACGGGCGTCCACACCGGCCGGTCGCCGAAGGACAAGTTCATCGTCCGCGAGCCGGGCTCCGAGGAGCGGATCTGGTGGGGTGACGTGAACGCAGAGATCTCGGAGGAGTCCTTCGAGCGACTGCGCGAGAAGGTGAGAGCGGAGCTCGGCAAGGGTGACGTCTACGTCGTCGACGCGTTCGCGGGCGCGGATCCTGGTCATCGCATTGCGGTGCGCGTGCTCACGGGCAGCCCCTGGCACGCGCTGTTTGCCAAGACGCTCTTCATCGATCCCTCGCCCGACGAGCTCGAGGAGATGTCGATCGACGCTCTCGTTCTGCACGCGCCCTCGGTCTCGGCCGAGCCCGATGAGGATGGGACGAGGAGCGGCACGTTCGTCGTCCTCCACCCGTCCCGTGGCGAGGTCTTGATCGGGGGCACGTATTACGCGGGCGAGATCAAGAAGTCCATCTTCACGCTCCTGAATGACCGGCTGCCGCTCGAGGGCGTCTTTCCGATGCACTGTTCGGCGAACCTGGGAGAGGACGGCTCGGTGGCGATCTTCTTCGGGCTTTCCGGGACCGGGAAGACGACCCTCTCGGCAAACCCCGAGCGGCAGCTGATCGGAGACGACGAGCACGGCTGGTCCGACGACGGCGTCTTCAACTTCGAGGGCGGCTGTTACGCGAAGGTGATTCGGCTCTCAGCCGAGGCCGAGCCGGAAATCTACGGCACGACGCGTGCGTTCGGGACGGTGCTCGAGAACGTCGTCGTGGACGACCTGGGGGTTCTCGATCTGGATGACGACTCGAAGACCGAGAACACGCGGGCCGCCTACAAGCTCGAGCAGATCGCAAACGCTCTGCCGGCGAAGCGCGCCG
>JACCTK010000223.1 GCA_013812465.1 Actinomycetota bacterium | reverse complement strand
TGCCCTCCCCGCACGCACGTCTAACCCACATCAAGCCTCTAGAGCATCGGTCCCGAAGCGGAGCTCGCACGACGGGGTCCGCGGCGGCGGATCCGGTCCTGCGCCAAGAGATCGGACGTTGCTCTTCCGTTAAGGAGCCGCGCGAAAACCGCTATCATGAGCCTGTGGCCGGCAGGGAAATCACTGCTGGCGCTTTTTCGTGATGGCGGCAACTACGAACCCCGGGGAGGCTAGCTTGTTCGATATCGGCGACAAGGTGGTCTATCCGCACCACGGCGCTGGGACAGTCGTGAAGAGAGAGAAACGGGAGATCCTCGGCGAGACGCGCGAGTATCTGACGATCCAGATTCTTCACAACGACATGACGGTCAACGTCCCATGCGACAACGCGGAGCGGGTAGGTCTGCGGCAGGTCATCGACCAGCGGACGGTGACGATGGTGGTAAGGACGCTGTCTGGTGGATCTACGGAGATGCCGAAGAATTGGAATCGCCGCTTCAAGCACAACCGCGACAAGATGAAGACGGGGAACATCTTCGAGCTCGCGGAGGTTGTGCGAAACCTTGCCGTCCGAAACAACGAGAAGGGCCTCTCGACCGGTGAGAAGCAGATGTTCGTCAAGGCCAAGAAGATCCTCGCTTCGGAGCTCATGTACGCAAAGGCCATGAGCGAGGACGAAGCGGCGGAGTGGCTCGACGACGTCCTCTCGCGCGCGGGCGAGCCGGAGCCGAAGCCCCGAGCGAAAGCCAAGGCAGCCACGGCGAGTGCGTAGCAAGTCCGGGGGTTCCGGCGAAGCCGGGGCCACCTGGGCGCTGCTCGTAGCGGCGGGCGCCGGCAAGCGTCTCGAGATCGACCGGCCAAAAGCGTTCGCCTCGCTGGGCGGACGCCCGCTGCTTGCGGAGAGTCTCGATCGGCTCGACCGCTCGCCCTGGGTGGATGCGATCGTCGTCGCTGCGCCCGCGGGTTGGGAGGAGCCGGCGATTCTCCTCGCTGAGGAGCTGGCGGCGACGAAGGTCGTCTCCTGCGTGACGGGGGGCGCGACACGTGTCGACTCGGTTCGGGCCGCGCTCGACGACGTGCCGGACGAGGCGCTGGTGGTGCTCGTGCATGACGCCGCGCGTCCGCTGATCGACGACGCCGTGATCGAGCGCGTCCTCGCGCCGCTTTCGGACGGGTTCGACGGAGCCGTGCCCGTGCTTTCGATTCCGGACACGGTCAAGCGCGTCGACAACGGTGTCGTCGTGGAGACGGTCGCGCGGGACGATCTGGTCGGCGCGCAGACACCGCAGGCGTTTCTCGCGCCCGCCCTACGGCGTGCCTTCGGCGGCGACCTCTCGGAGGCCACCGACTGCGCCTCGCTGGTCGAGCGCGTGGGAGGACGGGTCGCGGTAACCGTAGGCGATCGCCGGCTGCTCAAGGTGACGACGGCGGCAGATCTGACGCTCGTCGAGGCGCTGCTAGCGGCCTCTTAGGACAGCTGGCCTATGAACACATTGGCCCACAGTTGTCGCCTTTACAGGGACAGGCACTGTAAAGATCGTCGATGGCGCTGAAGGCGGTCTTCTTCGACGTCGGCGAGACGCTCGTCGACGAGGAGCGCTACTGGCGTGAGGTCGCGGCCCAGGCAGGCGTCGGCGCGCACGTGGTGCTCGCGGCGCTCGGCGTGACCATCGCTCTCGGCGAGGAGCACACCGAGCTCTGGAGGCATCTAGGGCTGTCCCGTCCGACTGCGCGTGTGTGGGTGCCGTACAAGGACGATGACCTCTACCCGGACGCGGTCCCGTGTCTTCAAACGGTCCGAGAGCAGGGTTACAGGGTCGGCGTCGCTGGAAACCAGGATGCGACGCTCGACGCCTGGCTGCGAGCAGCACGGCTTCCGATCGACGTGGCCGGCTCGTCTGGGAGCTGGGGCGTGCGAAAGCCTTCGCCTGTCTTCTTCGAGCGGATGACCGCCGAGGCCGGCTGTGAGTCCGGCGAGCTCGCTTACGTCGGAGACCGCGTCGACAACGACGTCCTGCCGGCACTCGCAGCCGGAATCGTCGCGGTTCATCTCAGGCGCGGTCCTTGGGGTCGGCTCCAGGCGACGCCCGCCAACGCGCTGGCGATCGATGCACTCGACGAGCTACCTGACGCGCTAGCCTCGCTCGCGTGAGCGCGCTCCGGGTCGGCATCGGCGTGGACGCGCACGCGTTCGCAGACGGCGTTCCGCTGGTGCTCGGCGGGGTTGCGATCGAGCATCCACGCGGCCTCGTCGGGCACTCCGACGGTGACGTCGTCTCGCACGCTTTGATCGACGCTCTCCTTGGCGCAGCCGACCTCGGAGACATCGGGGCGTTCTTCCCCTCAGACGACGAGACGTATCGCGGCGCGTCCTCGCTCGACCTGCTCCGGAAGTCGTATCGGGAGGTGTGCGACGCCGGCTGGAGGATCGTCAACGCAGACTGCGTCCTCGTCGGTGAGAAGCCGCGCATCTCGCCCTTCCGCGAGGAGATGGGGGAGAAGCTCGCCGCTGCCCTCGGGGTCGAGACCGGCCGCGTGAGCGTGCGCGCGACAACGACGGACGGTCTTGGCTACACGGGGCGCGGAGAAGGGCTCGCCGCGCACGCGGTCGCGCTCATCGAGCGATGAAGGTCGTCCGCTACGTCGACCG
>JACCTK010000105.1 GCA_013812465.1 Actinomycetota bacterium | reverse complement strand
GCCTGCCCCTGGCAGCGTTGCACGGTCCATTTCGTCAGGAACATGCACCAGCACTGCCGTCCCTCCCAGCGCGGGCTCGTCTCCGCCGCGCTCAGGGAGGTCTTCAACGCCGACTCGGGCGAGCAGGCACGTGAGCGGGTCGGAGAGGTCATCGCCAGGCTGCGCGAGCCGGCAGCGAAGGTCGCCACCCTGCTCGAGCAGGCCGAGGAGGACCTGCTCGCCTTCTACTGCTTCCCCGCGCCGCACTGGTCGAAGCTGCGAAGCACCAACCCGCTCGAGCGGGTCAACCGCGAGATCGGTCGCCGCACCGACGTCGTCGGCATCTTCCCCAACGACCGGGCTACGATCCGCCTCGCCGGCGCCCTGCTGATCGAGCAGAACGACGAGTGGCTCGTCGGTCGCCGCTACCTGTCCCAAGAGTCGCTCGCCCTCGCCCTCGTCGACGAGGACGAGGGCGAACCACAGCGAGAGGAGGTGCGAGCCCTCCAACCGGCCTGAGCTGTCCACCGTCCGACGAGCGAGGGCGTTACACCACTACAGCCGACTTGACTTGCAGTTGTTCGACCACGCCGCCCGCATGACTGTCACTGAGGGACATTCCCGATGGTTGCAGTCAAGCGATCGACGTTCCAGACCCGCTCCGTCGCTTGAGGTGAGTCATGACGGAGGGGAGGGCAGCACCGACAAGCCACCCAGCGAGCGCGAACAGGCCATAAAACCACGCCAGATCAGGATTGCACTCGCGATTCGCCGGGCACTCGTAAATGAGCCCGGCATAGATCGCCAGTACGGCCCACCCCGCGACGCCTAAAACCTCAACGAACAGCACGGCGCGCCAGGACCTGCGAGCCGGTGCACCGAGAAGGATCCCCCCGAGGAAACCTGCGCCCACCAAACCGAGAGCCAGCACTGCAGTCCTCCGAATCGAATAACTGTGAAAGCCCCTCCGTCATCTGATCGGCTAACCGTGGTCATCTCACCTCGGTTGCGGCCAGTTCTACCGGAGCGGCCGCAGCGACGCCGCGATCGTCGGGATCTCCTCAATTGCGAACTCACCGGTGACATTGACCAGAGTCGTGTCTGTGATGACGGAGAAACCTGGCCGCGTCGGGCCTCCGCCCTCGAACATGGCGGGCACAACGACGGCCTTCGTCCCGTCCGCGAGCGTTACCTCGCTACGCGGCCACGCAGGGTACGTGACGTCGCCGTTTCGGCCATTCAATGCCGCGACCACGGCTTGGGCATACGGAGTCGCAAGGGGTTGGCTTGCAACCTGGACTTCCCCTGGTGGTGTGGGCTGACCAGGTTCGGCACTCGAGCGCACGACGCCGGTCGCCTCACCAAGCCGAGCAAGAGGGCAACGGCCCAGCCAACCCATGAGCGGAATCGACGACGGATCATTGCTACCTCCCTCCATACTGGACATGGACTGCTGGACACAGGAACGCCAACGTTCGTAGCTGACGCTTCATCAGCGCCTCCTCTCTGACGGCTACTAGCAGACTTCTGCATGTCACTGAGTCATGTCCGAGTGCGCGCTGCTCTTTCGACTCGAGTTGCATGCGATTCGTCGTTGGCACCTGCTCCCAAGAAGGGATTCCCAGGACTCCTCAAGGAGCGCCTCTCGCTTCGCCTGCGGGTGAAGACGAATCCGGCCTGTGCAACGTAAGCTCGGAGTCGTTGGCCCCGGACGAGGCCAACCAACCTCGCCGGGGCCAACCCGGATCACGCCGGTCGAGCCGACTGATGCCTCCCCAGGCGGCGTGACAAACAGCTGGCGCCAGCACGCGGTCGATCCGCTGCCCGTGACCAACACGCGTCCATACCGACGCAGATTCTTCCGCGCGATCCATAGAACGATCGGGCTACTGACCGCTCGCCGCAGGTCGACCGAAGGTTCCCGGTAGCGGCTTGGCCTCGGACCCCACCAGCCGCTACCGGGGAATCGGCACGAGAGTGACCTCGCTCTGCTCCTCCGCGAATGCGAGGCTCGCGCACGGTCTGGCGGGCGTGAAGCGTCCGGAGGTAACGACGCGCCACTCTTGAAGGTTGAGGCGTCTGAACTCGTCTTGGACGATCCGGCGGGCCGCCGACTCGGAGAGGCACCGCTTGAGGAATGCATCGGCCAGCGTGTTCTGCAGCTCCACCAAGGCGGAAGGCGGCTGACCGCCCGCGGGGACCGGCGCGAGGTTCAAGCGCTTGCAGCTGTCTCCCTCCGCGCTGGGGAAGACCCCGACGGCACCTGACGGCAGCAGGCACGCCTCGAGTGGTGGAGGTGGCTTCCCGAAGGCGCCGTCGAGCCACAGCTTCTCACAGGTCTCAACCGGCGAAGCTTCGGTCGCGGGCACAACAGCGGCTCTGCCGTTGGGGTCGATCGCTGCGTAGCACCCGACGCTGAGGTGCTGTGTCGGGCCTCGGGTAAACGCCCACGCCAGCGTGGCGGCGGCGAGCACCGCCGCCGCGACGACGGGGACGAGGTAGACGCGCCGACGGCGCGCCTGCCACGGTGCTCGCAACCGGAAGCGTCGCCGCTCAGGCGAAGGGAAAGCGCCTTGGAGGATGCGCTCCATGCTGTCGAGCGCCTCCCGCGAGCGAACCGGATCCGGGAGCGTGCTCGGATCAACTGGATTGATCCGTCGCAGAGTCTCGAAGGGGTCGCCCTCGTCCTTCACCGAATTCCCCCGTTGTCGCCGCAGTGGTCAGAGCTACCTTCTTCCCCCTTATGGTGAGTTTCGGTGTCTTCCTTTCGGCACAGCGCCGTGAGGCGCTTGCGAGCGCGGTGGAGCCGGATGGCAGCGGCGTTCTCGGAACAGCCAAGTGCGGTGGCGATTTCGCCGTGCGACAGGCCCTCCCATGCGGCAAGGAGCAGCACCTCCTGATCGCCGGCGCTTAGTTGCTGGAGCGCGTCGATCACGGCCCTGACCTCGAGTCGTTCGAGCGCGTGCGACTCCCCTTCCAGACTGCGGGGCGCAAGGGCCTGCAGGCGAGCGGAGACTCGCTCGCGCCGCGCAGCCGCTCGGCGGTGGTTGGCGAGAACGCGCGCGGCGACACCGTAGAGCCACGGGAGCAGCGTGTCTTGGTCGGGCGCATCGCCCATCCGCCGCCAGAGGACCGCGAAGGTCTCGGCCACGATCTCTTCCGCGGCGCCGTATTCGACGCCGCGCCGGAGCGCATAGGCGAGGATCGCTCGGTAGTGCTCCAGGTAGGCGCGGTGGAACCGCGCCTCAGCGCCGAGTGGACCGTCGCCCATAGCTGAGGCTCGACTGTTCGCTGTGCAATCCGCCGCGCTGAGATCCGTCACGCGTATCGCTGACGCGAGCGGTCCCTGATCGAACGTTCGGGACCGCTCGCGTCGGGCAGGTCATTGGTCCGAGCGAGCGTTCGCCACCTACTGCAGGTAGACGGAGGAGACGCGGTTGTCCCAGCCCGAGAGCATCGACGACGCCTGGGCGCCCGCGCTCGTGTTGCCCGGATACCAGCTCCCGCCGCCGTTGGCGTTCTCGGCCAGGTGGACACCGCAGGCGCCGACCTTGTACGAGGAGAGCTGGTTGTCGAAGCCCCACGTGGACAGGTTCTGCCACACGCCGCGCGTGTAGATATCGAGCTCGCTCCCGCCGTAGCCCGTGTTGGCGAAGAGCCTGAGCGGCGTCGAGCAGGACGCCAGGATGGAAACGTCCGCTGCGACCTCCGTCTCACGGGCGTGCAGGGTAGCGGTGTCGCGGAAGCACTCGGCGACGCGATCGGCGTCGAAGACCACGCAGGCCCGTGCCTCCCCCCAACCGCGGGAGAGGTCGATCACCTTCCCTTCGAACAGTGCGAGTCCCGGGCGGGGCTCGGTGGCCGAGCTGCTTCCGGCGAGAGCGGAGCTCGCGGCGACGACCATGAACACGGCAGCTACGCCGATCGCAGTGAGTCTGCGGCGGTGCATGTACACCCTCCTCTCGTGGCGCCCTCAGCGGGGCGGGTTGGATCCAGTCGAGTGGGCGTCGCACTCGCCACTCGCTTTCCTATTTCCGCCTCGGCCGGAACCTTTCGCGTGTATTGCGGCGCGACGCTCTCGTCATCCGCACCGGCCGTCCACGACCACCCATCCCAGCGGAAGTCGCATCGCCCCTTATTTGTCGGAGTCGCGCCCGCTGCCGGATCACGCGGCTTCACGCGCGTTTCCGCGGCTCTCCGGGAACGGGATCACGCTGCCGATAGCGCCACCGGAAGCGCCGTCCATAACGCTGGCAGAACGGACGCCTAGTCGAACGAGCGCTGGAGGAGCAGCGGGCGCGAGCGGCCCGCTGCTCCGCGGGTAGACGCTACTCGGCGGGGGTCTGCTCCCCGATATCCACGGTCAGCTGGAGCAGACTGTTGCCGCTGAGCCTGACCGGGCCAGGCGGCCCCGGAGGGACGATCGCGACGTTGTTACGGACCGGCGCTACGCGTCCGTTGATCTCCGCTCTTTCGTAGCCGTCTGGCACTACAAGCGCGACGGACACTTCGTCCGGACCGAGAACCTCCGAGAAGTAGATCCCGTTGCCGAGGAAGCCAGCAAGCGGACTGCAGGTCCCGCCGCTTACGAGATCCGAGCCGCTGCCGCTCGTATAGATGAGACAGATCGACTGGTTCCTTCCCGGCACGAGGAAGAACCGCCGTAGACCATCCGCGGTTGCAAATCTCGCGGCTGAGGGAGCAACGAAGTGGTCTGCTACCGGAAGCTCGAGCAGCGCGGACGGGAGCCGATCCTCGAGCGATTGCGGCTTGTCGAGCAGAGAGATCTTTCCGCTCGGCGCCTTCGGCGGGGGCGATCCCCCAGTCGCCGCCGAGACGATCGCGACCGCGATGGCGATCAGGAGGGCCGTTGCAGCTGCGAGTCCTGCTGGGCGCTTTCTCATCGGTTTCCCTCCCTCAGTCGTTGATGTAGTCGCATCGCGCTGAAGACGTCTGCGAAGTCGAGCGATTCCAGCAGTACGCCCTCGTCGTGGCCGACACGAACGTCTTGTAGACATAGCCCGTACCGTTGACGGCGTGGAGTTGGCTTCCTCCGCTCGTCAGCAGGTAGATCCCGACCGGCAAAGAGCCGCCCTCGTACATTTCGTTGTAGTGCTTGGTCGAAAGCACGTTGTTGGTGTACGCGGTTGCTGGCGAGACGACGTTGCAGTGATAGCGAACGCGCGGATAGACGACGCCGCTGCACGCAAGCGCGGGTGGTGCGGTCGCCAAAGCGGAGGCGGATACACCCCCGAAAACCACGATCAAGATCGCGAGCGTGCGACGCATGCGCGACAAGCGCCTGCCCTGCTCTTTCATCAATTCCTCCTGTTCGATCTGAACGAGACCAAGTGCTGCCTGCCGCAGAGCCGAGCTTCAGAAATGCCGCGACGTCTCCGACCGTCGCAGCATGATCTCTCGGGTTTGCATCGCCTCCTTCCCCGTTGGTGTTTGCTTCGAGCTACATGGCTGCTTCTATTGCCACATATGTCCAGCTCGGCCAGTAGCTTTCGTGGCCGAGCGGGACCGACTGGTGGATCGACGACCAGCCGGCGCAGCTCCTCGCGCGAGAGCCGCGAGAGCGGCAGGCCGAGCTCGCGCGGCAGCGCGCAGGCGAGCGCCTTGACCTCAGCGACGACCCGAGGGGAAAAAGCCGGCTTGCGTCCCCGCCCCGGCGCCTCGTCCAAGCCGGCGAGGCGCTGCTCGAAGAAGCGCTTGCGCCACTTGCGCACCGTGTCCACCCGCACCTCCAGCCGGCAGGCGATCTTCCCGTTTTCTGCTCCCTCGGCCGCCATCAGCACGATCTTCGCCCGCTGCACCTCGCGGTAGGGCAGCGTGTAGCGCGCCGCCCGGTGGCGCACCTCCCGCTCCTCGTCCTCAGAGAGCTCGATCGGGTAGAGACTCGGCCTGGCCACGCCAAACCGATTCTCCCCGACCGGCGAAACCCTCCCTCGATTCACCCGCCTATTTGCGCGAGGGCCGCAGACTCACTTCGGCGTACCGCCATGTCCGCACCGGCGAAAACCTTTCACCGGGTCAGAGGACGGTTCGACAGCGCCCTTGGTGGCGCCTAACGGTGGAGCGGCCCGACTTACCGATCGTCAGCCGGGGGCGTGAAAGGTATTGGCCGCTCCGGACAGTCACCCCAAGAAACCCGAGCCTGCCGGTGGCGAGCACCAGTGGAAGGAGGAGCCGGCGACAAACTGGATCGACCGCTGCGGCGCAAGCGACCGATCGAAATGAAAGGAGTGAGTCCATGCTTCGCCCCACCCTTGCGGTGGCGCTTATTGCCGTCGCAGTGATGGCGCCGTCGGCGCTGGCGAGCCAAGGAGGCAAGTACCGCGGCTCCGGCAGCGACGCCGGCTCCCGCGCCAACATCACTGGCACCGCGATGTTGACCTGGCGGACGCCGGAGCGATCTGGCTCTGCCCGGAGGAGGACGTCGGAGAACTTCATTCGCGTGTCGGTGAGGTGACGACTTGGGTGGATCCGGCGTGGGGTCTTGAGCGGATCATCGCGCATCTCGCCGGCTTCGCGCCGGGCGACGTGAGTCCCTTCGCCAATCCGCCGAGACGCGATCTGCGCGAGTTGATGAGGGACATGCTTCACTGAACGCAGCCGAGACGGCGATTGTGGCCGCGGTGGCATCGACGGTGACGGGCCGTTCCGAACGCAGAAACGGCTTGAATTGGATGCCTTCGCGATGCTGTGGTCTGTGGAGTGAGAAGCGTTACGCTCCCGGGGACAGAGCTTGGGGACAGGCGAGCCGGTTGGCGAGGGACGTGCGGTGCCTCAAGACGTACTCGACTTCGCCAGCACCTGAGCAATTCGACATGAGCGAATCGACGAACTCGAGGCCAGAAGGGCTCCGACGTGCGCGTCGCCGCTTGGGATCCCGCCCACTCTCCGGCGGGGGTTCGCTACTGCGCGAGCCGCGGCCGTCCGAGGCAGACGCGGCAGAGAGCCTCTGAGACACGTGCGCTGAATCGCTGCGTCACGCGTTGCGCAGTCGTCGAGCCGGCGAGAACCGCGTTAACGTCGCGGGCGACATCAGCCGCGTCGCGCGACCTCGCGATGCCGCGCGCACCGCGCCACGCGCAGTTCAGCGCAGCCGCGGCCTGACCCCAGGCAAGCGCGCGTTCGACCTCGGTTTGGGAAAACGAGCGCGCGTCCGCGTCAGCAGCAAGCAGCGCATACAGCAATCCGGCGGTCGTCCAATCGCCCGCGCCCGCTGCATCAACGACCGCTGGCACCGGCGGTGCCGGCAGCCGCCGGATATCGCGCCGACCATGCCGTAAGCGAACGCCGTTGGCGCCACCAGTAACAATCAACGTTCGCTTGTCGCGTCGGCGCAGGAGCGTGCGGAAGTCGATTGGCGAGTCTTCAGCGCACTTGACGAACGATGCCGACGCGTATGCACGCGAGACCAACGCAGGTCGCCCTCGCGTCGCCGGCTCGAAGACGACGATCGTCTCGCGTTCGGAGTATGCCTCCGCGAGCGCGATGCTGAATCGGGAGGCGCGGTCAAAGAAGAAGACGTCGGGATCCGGCCACTCCTCAAGGATCGTGGCTGCAAGCGCTTCCCGCGGTGGTGAGCTCTTGGCCAGCCGGCGGCCGCAGTCGTAGCAACGGAAGTGGTAGCGGTGGCCATCGTCGAGCACCTCGTGAATCACCTGTGGCGTCAACGACTCCTTCTTTACCCCGACATAGCGCGTGTCGACGCCAGCGCGCGCGAGGTCGCGCCGAACCCTACTGCCTGCCTCGTCGCCACCGACCACAGCAGCGACCGTCGATTGCCAACCGAGGAACGCGAGCGCGGCCGCCACGTTCCCGGCTGTCCCGCCCACCGTGTAGCCGAGCACGCCATCGCCGACAAGCGTGTCGAGCGCGACGAACCCGCACGTGAGGACGGATGGCCGACGAGTCAGCGTGTCATTCGTAAGGTGTGCCATCGACCCAAGCACACAGTATGCGGTCGCCCGTACGGAGCGCGGCGATGTCTGTGCCTTGCCGAAGGTAGTAGCCGGTGGGAGTCGCGTGCACGACACCGAAGCCGTGCTCGTATGCCGCCAGCAGAGCGCCGAGCGAAAGCAGTTTTGACGAGTGCGCGGAGATCGTGAATGCGACCGGTCCAAGCGGTTTTAGCGATGACGCGTAACGCCCGTGCAGCTGCTGGAGGCTCCGGAAGAGGTCGAACGGGTTCCACTCGCTCGCGTAGATGAAGTTCCGCTCGTCGACTCGCAACTCCTCGAACAACAGCTCGCGAAGCTCCAAGATCATGTCATCGCTGCGGCGCGGGTTTGAGCTGGGCGAGGGCAAGACGGGGCAGATCTCCATCGGAGCGACCTCCTCGAAGACGCCGCGAATCTCATCGGCGCGGCCCTCGCCGAGCAGCGGGATCCACACTCGTGGTCCCGCCTCGGCGTGCGTGGGCGCCGCAAAGCCGTGCAGGAACGCGACATCCTCGCTCCCCTCGTGCACGATCGCCGCATCGAGCTGCGGGTTTTCACAGGCAACTACGAACAGGTCGCCGCTCCAATGGCCATCGGCGCGGCCGCGGAGCAGATCCCGGACGATCGCGAAGTAGACATCGAGCGGGAGGCCGGAGACGTCGACCACGATCTCGTCCACGCCCTCAAAGCGTCGCTGTCGGAACAGTTCGCGCATCGCGACGCGACCCGCCGACTTGGCATCCTCGACTGCGGGGTACGCGACCTCCTCGATCACGGCACCCGCGGCGGCGGCGGCCTGCGCAACGAATGCCCGGTTCTTAGCCACTGACTCGGATTCGTCGGTCGGCAGGGGCGACGGGCGCAGCCCAAAGCGCATCAACGTCGTGCCGGGCGGTGACACGTCGAGGTAGTGCTCCAGCGCGGTTGGTACCCGCGGGTCGAACCCGTCGCCGAGGATGTAGAGGCGGACGAGCTCGAGCCCTCCGCGTTCCCGCCAGAGAGCATCGACGGCATCGTCCTGCACGAGCACGTAGTCGTCGCTCCAGCGCGTCACGCTTGCAGCTCCTCGAGCGAGAGTGGGAGCGGCAGCTGAAGGTTCGGGACCGGGACAAGGTCATCCTCGCCGACAGCCCAGCTCATCACGACCTCGAGCGGCCTTTCCCGGAAATTGCCGTGGCCGAGCGAAAGCTTGAACCGCGGTAAGAGCAGGCGGTTGAGGTAGAGGACCATCCAGCGGCCGCCCTTGACCGCCCGGTCGATCTCCGCGTAAAGCAGGTTGTTGGCAATCGCTCCGGCCAGCACCGGCAGGAACGCCTCGCCGCCGGCGAGACGCTGTCGCCGATCCGGTATCCGGAGCCGCTCTCGGTCTTCCATGCTGATGGCGGTGGCGTTCGGTCCGGGTGGGTAGGGTGCCGTTGGGCGGTACGTCTCTCGGTGCGCCATGCGGGCGATCGCAAACAGGAGCCGTTGGATGTCGCGGCCTCGCTCGAGGTGAATCGGGATCGATTTCCAGAGGCGCTCGCTAGCTGCGACGATCAAGCGATGCTGGCGCACCGGGTCAAGCTCCGGCGAGCGGTTGAGAGTGATCAGAGTCAGCATTTCCTCAAACAAGTCGCCGCCGAGCTGTACGAACTGGTCGATGTTGCTCGAGCCCAGCCGCGCGATTGTCCGCGCTCCGAAGTAGTACGGAAGGTTGAGCTCATGGGCGAGGAACAGTCGCGCAGCCTCGCGAATCGACGAGCCGCTTCGCGCCTCCCAGTCCTCCTTGGTGACCGTCTGTTCAAATAGCTCGCCCTGCGTGCGCGACTTGTCGCGCTCCAGCAGGATCTCGAGTTCCCGCCAGGGAACCGCCCCCTCCTCCTCAGCGCGTTCCTCGGCAAGCACAAGCCAATGGCGGTATCGCTCGTTGCCGGCGGCGAGTGCCTCGGCGCGTATCCGGGCCGTTTCCGTCGCCGCGCGGTCGGCGGGATCAGGGAAGGCAACGCCTTCGGCGTCAACGAGCTGCGTAAACGTGCGCAACTCGTTGTCGTACAGCCGCAGTGGATCGACCGCGCGGCGGTCGGCGACGTCGAGCAGGAGGTTCTCGAAGCGGCGGGAACGGTTTCCGCCCGATCCGCCCTCGGCGATTCCATCGCGCGTTGCCTGCTCAAGCCGAACCCGCTCGACGGTCCGTCCGGCGGCTTCGTCGTCGCTGAAGACGTCGACGGGATCGAGCGCGGTGTATCGCTCCGCGTACCAGCGCGGGTGCTTCAACTCGCGGTCGCGTAACGTGCTCAGCAGATGCGTCCGCTGCGAAGCGGCGAGGTCGTGGCCGTCGTCGAACATCACGAGCGGCCGTGCCTCGACGGTGACGCCGTTCACGGTGGCGGTGGCCGAACCGAGGACGTCGAGCGAATACAGCCTGGCGTGCCCGACCATGTTCTCATACGCCGGCGGCACGAGCGCGTCGACCAGGTCGCGAATATCACGTGTGGCCGCATCGGCAGCCGCGAGGACTGAGGAGCCGGAGGGACCACCGACGCGCTCGAGGGCATCCTCGCCGCCAGGAATCGGCGTCAGCCGAACCGCGTCGGCGTCATCGGGAAACGAAGCGCCTTGGTGTGCGAGGAGAGCCGCGATGTAAGCGGTGCAGATGCGCGCGTCGAGGAGTCGGTTGAACAGCCGCAGCGAGACTGCGTCGGGCGCTCTTAGATCGAGCAGCGATTTGAACTCACGACTCAGGGGGACACGAAACCCAATGACGCTCGGTCCCGCTTGGGTGAGCGCGCCGTGTGCTTCCAGAAACTCGGCGATCTTCGTGTAGCGCGTGCGGCGTGCGGCGACAGTGCGCGTGACAGCAGTGTCGAAGGCGTTCATCAGCGAGGTCTTTCCGAAGCCGGGGGCGCTGAGGATGAACAGCGGCCGGTCCCAGATGCTCTCGGGGAGCAGATCGAGGACGCCAGGGCTGAAGATCTTCAGGAACTCATCGATCCCGGACTGGGTCTGCTGCTCGAGTGTCCGCGTGCGGAATGGGTTGCGGTACGACCTCACGGCCGCTCCTCGTGATGGCGCTCGTACCGCGGAAACAGCGCGCGCAACGGCAGGGCGAGCTCGCGCCCGACCGTGTCGCCCCACAGCAGACAGATTGAGTTGTTCGGCGTGTTGTGATGCAAAACGATCGGCAGCTCGCAGTTCTCGAAGCCGATCGGGACGCTGCCCTTGTGCCGATCGTCGAGAAGTGGGTCGTAGTACTTCCGGCAGAGCTCGACCACAGACGGCCAGCTGCCGCTAACGCGGATACCGTCGGGCAAGGGCATCACCACCCGCAAATCCCACTCGAGCTTCGCTTCCCTCATCATCCTGTCGAGGTGGTCGCATGCTTGCGCGGTCGCAATGTAGAGAACGATCAGCACCTCGACGTCCTCGGAGAAGTGCTGCGACTGCTCGCTCAACAGCGTCCGGATTTTCCAGAGTTTCCCCTGGTACGACCCATCACCATCTGGCCGCAGCATGCTGAAACCGCTGCCGCTGAAGTCATCGACCAGCACGATCTGCGCGAAGGTGTCGGGCGCCGACGAATCGAACTGCTTGAGCGCGCCGGCGAGTGCTTCGCGGCGGTTTTCCATCGCTAGCTTCTCGACCCAATATGTCGGGTGGAACTGCTCCGTCGAGAGCCTCGGCGACGCGCGTCGCAACTGATCAAGCCGTGCGCCGTCGCTCAAACCCAGAACCAGCGTGCGCCGTTGAAGGTCGCGGAAGAGCGGGTCGGCAGCGAGCCGCGCGACGCGATAGCGGTGGCATCCGCTCGCCCGCGAAACGCGGTCGAGCAGCGACTGGCGGATGAAGTCCGGGTAAACCGCGCCGATGAGGTGATCGACCTCGGCGAACGACAAGAAGACGAGCGCTTCGAGCACGAACTTGAGAGCGGCCGGGCGTTCCGAAGGCTCGAACTGGTCGAGCCAGCCGACGAGCGATTCAAGGAACTTAACCCCCGGCCGGAACATGGCGTAGTCGTCGTACTTCAGCCGCGCGAGCGCCTGCAGGTCGCCGACGGTTGCCCGCAGCTTTTCGGTGTCTGCCTCGGTCCAACCCATCTCCTTGGCGAGCGTTCGCTCTGCCAGTTCGTCCTTCACGAAGCTCTCCAGCGGAACCGCAACCCGTTGGATGCCGGCTCAAGTGCGGCGAGATATCGGCAGAGAGCGTTCGGCCCGGACAGAGGCACGACGAGCCGCCAGCAACGCGTCGGGTCGGGAGAACAACGATCAACACTCAGCGTCAGCTCCTGAGCGGCGAGCAACGCGAAGTCGTTCCCTCCCAGCTGGCCTTGGTCGCCGATCGCGAGCGCTTCGCCGCCGGCGACCTCAACGACACGTTCGAGAAGCGTGACTTTCGTCGATGCCGCCGGCAGGACGTCGAGCGAGTGAGCCGACATCACGACTTCGAGCGGCAATGGCGGCGGCCGCCGCAGCACAGCCGTCACGATGCCAGCGAGTCCCGAAATCGAGACAGCGGAAGGATCCTTCGGGGTGATTTGCAGCTGGTAATGCCGATCGAAGACGCTCAGCTCGCCGAACATCGGCAATGATGCGAGACGCTTCTCGGCGTCGGAAAAGGGGTTTTCGCGACCATCCCGCTCGGAGAGCTCCTCATCGAGCCTCACGAGGACGGCGCCATTGTAAAGACCGAGATGCACCTGCGGCCATCGCCGTTTCGGCACCCACCGGCGCAGATCCTGATACAGCGAGTCGCCACGGCCGCTTGCGAATCCGATCACGGCGCTGCCGTCGAGCAGCCGGTTCAGTTCTCTCCGAACATTGTCGGCCGGCAGTTGGTACCGACCCTCTGTGCTGACAACCGTGCCGTCGTAGTCAAGCGTCACCGCAGCTACCGGCGTCCGCATAAGCGTCCCCAACCAGTCGTCGTAGGCCGCCTCGTAATTGCTGCTCACGACGCTTCGGCGAGGACGCGCGCCGAGCTCGCGCAACTTCAGGCGGATTGGCGGACGCGATTGGACAGCGCGACCAGCACCGCCGCTGAAACCAGCGCTGAGCCGGTACAAACGTCGGCCGAAGGCCGGTACTTGCGGGCGCCCGGGGTCGATGCCTGCCGCCGTGCCGGCGGTCGCCGTAATCCGGATGGAAGCGAGCAGCAGGTCAACCGCATCCCAGGGCGGCGACAGACTCGACTTCAGCCGCACCTGCTGAAGCTCTCTTGGTAGCAGCTCAAGCGTCCGCTCGGCCAACTGGCAGTAAGGATCGTCGAGTAGCGCGAACACTGTCGTCGATGCGGCCCGTCGCGCAAGCCCGTGATGACGCCCATGCGCGAAGTTGCGGTAATCGACGATCTGAACGGCCGCGAGTCCCGTCTCGGTCAGTCGCGCCTCGATGTCGGTCGCGACCGCAGCAAGCCCCGGCGGGAAGAGTACAAGCACCTCCTCGAGCGGGAACGGCACCCGATGATGGCCTAGCAGCGAGGGGAAGCGCGCCGGCGCTTCTTCGCCTGTCAGCGCGCGCGTTACCGCGACCGCCATGATGATCAGGCTGTTCGTTGCGAGAAATCCGTCCTTGCCAGCCGGGTTTCCCAGGTCGACCACATCGACGCCGAGACGCTCACAGAGTGGCTTCAGCTGTCCAGCGGGGTTCGTTGTGATAACTGCGCGGGGGTTACATTCGGCCGCGAGCCGGCGAATCGATGCGGTGGCGTCAGGATGACGGCCACTGGCCGTGAAGAGGAAGCCGGCCTGTTCTGTCGGCGCCGCGCGAGCGAAGAGTTCCAGAGGCGTCTGGACATAGCCGACGCCGCCGGAGCAGCTGTAAAGGTCGGCTGCGAGACGAGCAGCAGCGACGGCGCCTCCCGATCCGACGAACACGGCAGGCCGACCCGCTGCACGATTTGTTAAGTCCTCCAGCTGCTTCACGTCGAGTCGGCTCACCGCCTCCAGGCTCGCCGGCAGTTGCGCAATCTCATCGAGTACCCGTCTACCCATCCGCCGACCATTCTCGCGGCTCGCGCAGTCGTCGCCGGCTCGGCGGATAAGGGCAACTCGCTCCGCGGACTCTCACTGACGCCATGGTGTCAGTGGCGTCACGGCGTCAGACGCGTACCGCAATAGCGCATGGTTACCAGTACCAAGCGCTCTTTGCGCGGCGTCAGGAGGCGTCAGTTTCCCTGCGCGGCCTCGCCGTGACCGTGGCTTCACGCGCAAGGGCACCGGGGCGCCGCGCCCGACGGCCACCGTCCCGGCGGCGGTGTTGCACTTCCGCGAGGCCTGAGCCCTGCGCCCATGGGTGCTGCGCTTCGTCCGTATCCTTGGCGCGGCCCAATGTCGCGGTTCCGCCAGATCGCGACAACCCGCGGCCCGTTCAGCCTGAAGCGTCGAGCGCGCTGGCCCCGGCCAGCCCGACGAGGCCGCCGAGCGCGCCCAGGAGCGCCAGGTACTCGTCCCGCTCGGGTGCACCGACTTGCACCCGGGGCGCCAGCAAGGCGGTGAGCGCCTTGGCGCAGTGCGGGCAGCGCCCGCTTACGAGGTAGTCGGAGCCACGAACGGGCTTCCGGCAAGCGGGGCACCGACCAAGTTCGTGTCGAGCCCGTTCTGCGAGCGCTCGCAGCGTCCCCTTCGTCCGCTCCTCCTGCGCTGCGGCCGCCAGCAGCCGACCCTCGGCCGCTGCAAGTCGCGCTCGCATCTCCTCGAGCTCGGAAGCAGAAGCGGAGAGCGCAGCTTCCAGCTACTCCCCCGCGGCTTCCTTCGCACTCACCGCCAGGCCGCGCTCGCAGAGCTCGACGAGGGTGGCGTTGAGGCTCAACCCCCGTTCTTTGGCGCAGGTCGTGAGCGCCTGCTTGAGCGCCGGGGGACACGCAACCGTAGAGGACCTCGCTCACTGCCCAGTTACGCTAGCACGACGATAGCGCCAAGCTAGCAGCCGAGACCTGCTGCACGTCCGCGGCGGGGATCTCTACCCGGTCACGTGCGTAGGTTACGTGCGGGAGGAGGGACGTCGCATTCCCTGTCGCGAGCAGGTGTTTCCCCTGATGACATGCGTCGATGCGTCGCGTGCGGGGTACGCACGGACGTGGACGCGAAGGCGCCTCGCGCCGACCCTTTCGGTTCATCACCGGCTGCTCTACGGGAGGAGGTGGCACCTGATTGCCACCGGCCCTCGAGCGGCACCGCCATTCAAT
>JACCTK010000102.1 GCA_013812465.1 Actinomycetota bacterium | reverse complement strand
CACACTCGCTCCACCCGCCGGACTCCTGGGCGCAGTGGGAGGTGGGGACGCAGCGGGTTCCCGTCGAGGCGATGGCAGACATCCTGGAGGAGGTCAGGCCTATCGGCGGGCCGCTCGTGGTCAAGATCAACACCGAAGGGGAGGAGTGCAAAATCGTGCTCGGGACGCCTCCCGAAGCGTGGGTGGGAGTCAGTGAGCTCTTCGTCGAGCTGCACGAGTGGGCGGGCTGCAGTGACACCGAGCTCGAAGCACACCTCGCTCCGGTCGGCTTCAGGCGGATCCCGACTCCGCTCGAGCGGGTCTTGAGGCTGCGTCGCGAAGAAGCTCCTCGATCCGATCCACGTAGCGCTCCCACGTGAGCTCCCGCTCGACTGTCGTCCTGGCGGTCGAGCCGAGGGCACGCGCGTGGAACCCGTCACGGAGCACCTCGCCCAGCGCCCGCTCGAACCCCGCGCCGTCGCCCGGAGCGACGAGTCGGCAGTTCTCCCCGTCGACCAGCCCGTAGCCGGTGGCGATGGCCTGCGTGCGCGTGACGACGACGGGCTTCCCGAGCGCCATCGCCTGCAGGAGAACCGTGGTGGCGCCGGAGTAGCTGTTCTCCCGGACGGGCAGCGCCACGACCCGCGCCTCGCCGAGCCTCTGACGCATCGCGTCGAATGGGATGTCGGCCTCGATCGCGACGTTTTCGGGCGTCGACGCAAGACGGCGCGCATGCTCCGCGCTCGTGACGATCCGAAAGCTCACATCGGGCATGCGCTTCGCGACCTCGAGGAGACGCCCGAAGTCGCGGTGCGGATCCGTACCAACCGAGATGACGTCGATCGCCGTCGGCTCGCGCGTCGGTCTGAACCAGTCCGCATCCACCCCGAAGGGGACGAACTCGACTCGCGGGGCGAACCCATAGCGCTCGAGCCAGCTCCGTAGCTCGCCCGCCTCGTGCTCGCTGTACGCGATCACGGACGCGCAGGCGCCGAGCGCGGAGGCATACAGGCGGCGCATCCGCTCCGAGCGAAGCTGCGCGAGGCGCTCGGGAAGGCCGATCGCGACGTACACGAGCGGCGGCCGCAGGCGACCCGCGCGCGCGAGCAGCATGAGCGGGATGCCGACCGTATCCACCGTGGAGAAGACGACATCGGCCCGGTTCGCCCGACGAAGCGAGGCGAGCACCCCCGTGAAGTCCCCGCCGTAGCCTCCCGCCCGCTCGAGACCCCGCGCGAGCGCGCTCCCGGCCAGAGCTGCCCAACGGGGAGGAGCTCCCTGGCGCTCCAGGTTGTGAGCCGCCGAGACCCCGCGCGCGGCCAGCTGATCCAGCCCGGCAAGGACGTAGCGCTCCGCGCTCCCCGGACTCGCCTCGAACGCGCGCCGGCGCTGCGGGGAGTCGCGAAAGCAGAAGAAGACGGCCGGCATCAGCTCGGCGGTAAGGTAGGCGACCAGCTACGACAACGCTCGAAACGACGATGCACAGGCAGACGACCAAGTTCTCAGACCGAGTGAGCAAGGTTGCGAACGCGCTCGAGAAGCGCGGCATTCGCGCGACCTACGAGCTCCACGACCGGGTTCTCTCGAACCGCACGAGCCGGCGCCGCTTCTCGCAGGAGCAGCCAGAGCTCGACGACGTTCAGCAGAAGGTTGTCGCCGACGCCGACGCCCGCGGATACGCAGTACTTCACTACTCCGATCTCGTCGGTGCCGAGACAGCATCAGCCGTCGAAGGACAGGGTGACCGCTTCGCCGAGGAGACCGAGGACGCGCTCGAGCGGGAGAGACGTGGCGAGGGGGACACGGAGCTCCGCCGTCGAGCGGGCAAGGAGTTCCTCGTCCGCGCTCATAGCTTCGAGGACGTCGAGCTCGGCCTCGACGACGCGTGGCTTGCCGCGTGCATCTCGCCGCGCATGCTGGACGTCGCGAGCGGCTACCTCCGCCTGTGGCCGAAGCTCTCGTATGCCGACCTCTGGTACTCGCTCGCGCAACCGGACGCCACGGAACGCGTCGCATCGCAGCTCTGGCACCGCGACTTCGACGACAAGCACCTGCTGAAGGCGTTCCTCTATCTCCGTGACGTCGACGCGGGCGCCGGGCCGTTCGAGTACGTCCCGGAGAGCCAGCCGGGGGGCCGATTCGAAAGCGTGAGCCCGTGGCGGCCGATGGGCAACGGGCGTGTGCCGGAGGAGGAGGTCGCCAAGGCGGTCCCTGCCGAGCAGGTCAAGACGTTCGTCGCGAGCCGCGGGATGATCATCTTCTGCAACACCAGCGGGCTTCACCGCGGCGGCTTCGCGACCGAGCGGCCGCGGATCATCGCCACCGCGACCTACTGCTCGCCGGCCTCGCTTGCCGCGCTCTCGGAGCGGAACTACCGGTTCTCGGGCTCGCTCGACGAGCTGGACTCGCGAGCCCGCTTCGCCGTGACCTAAACGAACGCTTCGACGTACGCGGTGTAGGGGCGAGGCTTGCCTCGCCCCCGTTCGTCGGCGGCTCCTGGAGGGCGAGGCA
>JACCTK010000097.1 GCA_013812465.1 Actinomycetota bacterium | reverse complement strand
CGGCGCTTTCGTGATCGAGCCGGCGCAACCGACCCGGATCGACCTCGACCTCGCTCTCGCCGCGCACACGTTCGACGGCGTCGCGACGTTGAACGGGAACGACGGCTTCCAGTCGCGGAAGATCTCGTCCGGAGCAAGCGTGCGGCTACGCCTCCTCAACACGGACGGCACGCCGCGGCGATTCACCGTCCAAGGAACCCAGTTCCTCGTCCTCGCGGTGGACGGAACCGATCTCAACGAGCCCACGCTGATCGAGAACGAGATGCTCGAGATCGCCGGAGGCGGCCGGGTGGACATCGCGTTCACCGTGCCGCTGGCGCCCGTTTGGATCACGCTCGCCGAGACCGAGGTCGGGCTTGCGCTCAACGCCGACGGCGTCACGCGCCCGATCACCGAGGCGAGCGCTGAGTTCGATCCGTCCAGCTACGGGGAACCGGCCGAGACGCCATTCAACGCCTCCAACCGCTTCGATCGCCGCTTCGAGCTCACGATCGGCCGCCGGCCGGGCTTCCTCGACGGACGACCCGGTCTGCAGTGGACGATCAACGGCGGGATCTTCCCGCACGTCCCCGTATTCGTCGTCCGAGAGGGCGATCTCGTCCACATGACGATCACGAACGACACGGATGCCGTCCACCCGATGCACCTGCACGGCCACCACCTGCTCGTCCTGAGCCGGGACGGAGCGCCGGTCTCGGGCAGCCCGTGGTGGACGGACACGCTGAACATCGAAGCCGGCGAGCGCTACGAGGTGGCGTTCCGCGCGGACAACCCGGGCATCTGGATGGACCACTGCCACAACCTGCGGCACGCGGCAGACGGGCTGACGATGCACGTCATGTACGAGGGTGTGACCACACCCTTCAAGATCGGCGACACGACTCACAACGAGCCGGAATAGCGACTTGTAGGGGCGAGGCGAGCCTCGCCCCTACGTTTCGAGTGGAACCCTCGAGGCGGCGCGCTAGCGGACGAGGCCGCCGCTCGGTCGCACGACCAGCCAGAGGCCGCCGAACTCGTCGACGTTCTGGCAGGAGACTTCGCCCGGCTCCGTGTCGTGGATGTAGTAGTAGAGCGGCCAGCCGTTGTACGTGAGCTGACGTCGCCCGTCGCGTCGTCGAGTCGTGCCGATGAGCGACTTCTTCACGCCCTTGGCCGCGCGGAGATCTGCCTTCTTGAAGTAGACCGGCCACGCCACGGCGCACTCGCCGTAGCACTGGCTCGGGCCACCCCTCTTGTCGCGGGTGAAGCCGTAGAGGGCGCGCCCGGCTCCGTCGAAGAGGATGGTGCCGTAGCGGGTATTGCGGACGGTCAGAGTGGCAGGCGCCTGCGTTGCTTGTGTCGCCTGGCTGTCTGAGTGAGCAGCGGGGGAAGAGCTCACGCCAGCGCCCACCGCGAGCAGCGAGAGCGAAGCGACGAGCGCTGTCAGCCTTCCGAGTCGTTTCGGGTTCACGAATGCTCTCCTTGGTCGAGTTCTCCCTCCATTGAACCTCGCGTTGGTTAGGTCGCGCTCACGCGCGCCTTACAAGATGGTGAACTTTGTCGACCGCGAGGGCCGTGCTCATCTAGGGGCTCGCGGCGACGGACGCCGGCGCAGCGCGGCTCAGGCGCCATTCGTTCGACACGATCCAGCCCAGGAGGCCGAAGATCAGCAACGCGTTCACCGGGTGCAGGAAGCCGAGGGCCGGAGCTCCGTATCCGATCCAAGCGAGGATCACCTGCAGGACGAGCAGGGCGAAGAGAACGCCATGGCGACCCAGCCGCCACTTGCCGACGCCCGCGACGACGCCGATCACAAGGAAGATCAGGCCAGCCAGGACGGCGAGATAGCCGACACCGATGTGGATGCCAAAACCGTCGGAGAAGACTTCCTCGTCGATCGACGAGCCCTCGTCGTCGAGCTTGTTGGCCGCATAGAACGCGCCGTACCCCGCCAGCCCGACCTGGACGATGACGAGTATGAGCAACAGCGTCGCCCAGATCCGATACACAGCCCGCATGAGCCATCCTCCCGCAGTTGACGGCGGCAGCCTACGGCAGACGGGAGGGCGAGGCAAGTCTCGCCCCTACGCGGTATGGGGAGTGCGATGCAAGCCTCGCTCCGATGGAAGCTCGTCGCGCTAGTGAGAACAGCCCGAGCCGCAGCCGCCCACTTGCGTTCCCTCGGGCAGCTCCTCGTCCTCGGCGACCTGGAACGAATGGCCGCAGCCGCAGGACGAGACGGCGTTCGGGTTCTCGATCTTGAAGCCCGACTCCTGGATCGTGTTCAGGAAGTCGATCGTGGTGCCGCGCAGATAGGGCGCGCTGAAGGGATCGACGACGACCGTCACGCCTTCTAGCTCCAGCTCGACGTCACCTTCGGCGACGTTGTCGAAGCCGAGTCCGTATTGGAAGCCCGAGCAACCGCCGCCCTGGATCGCCACGCGGAGAACGAGACCAGCGTCCGTCTCCTCGGCGAGCAGGTCCCTGATCTTCGCGGCCGCGACCGGCGTTAACGAGAGCAGGGTGGTGTCCCCGGGAATGTCAATGCGATGCTCGATGGTGGCCACGTAGCTCATGGTAGCGGACGGGGAGGCGGATTCCAGAAGCCGACTTTGTGACACTCGTATCGCTCATTCTGCGCGGAATCTCCGATCCCTTCGTGCGCCGGAAAGGGGAGTGCTAGGTTTCGCCGCGAGACAGACGACCGAGGCCCACGCGGGGGTAGCGAGGCGTGTTGCAGAACTGGCTGCC
>JACCTK010000219.1 GCA_013812465.1 Actinomycetota bacterium | reverse complement strand
ACGAGCAGCAGGTGGCGACCGAAGCGGACGCCGCGCTGGCAAGTCCATGCACCCTGGCTCGCGACGATGTAGTCACGATCGACCGAGCGGCCGTCGCGGAACGCGCCGGCGAACGACCGCCCGTCCCAGTCGGCGGGGACCTCGGCCCCGACGAGCTCGATCGCGCTCGCCGCCCAGTCGAGCGCCCAGTGCAAGCCCTCGTCTAGACGGCCGCCGGGAAGGTCCGGCCACCTGACGATCAGCGGCACGCGACAGGTCGGGAAGTCGGCTGTCTGGTGATCTCCCCAGACGTTGAGCTCGCCCAGGTTCTCGCCGTGGTCGGCGCTGATCACGATCGCTGTCTCGTCGAGGAGCCCCTGGCTCGCGAGCGTCTCGAGCACGCGACCGATGTGCTCGTCGACGTACGCGACACCCGTGTCGTAGCCGTCGATGAAGCGGCGGACGTCCTCGAATGTCTCGAGTTCCAGAGGAACGCGTGGGTATTCGCGCATCGACTCGGCCCAGTCCGGATCGAAGCCGTGAAGGTCGCGTGCCGAATGTCCACCGCATCCATTGCGCGAGCGCTCGAGCAGATCCTCGGTGAGCCATTCCGGAAGCGGCTCGTGCACGAACGGGTCTCCATATTCCTCGGGCGTCCGATAAGGCGTGTGCGGATCCCAGTAGTTGACATGGAGGTACCAGGGAGTCGAGGTACCGTTCCGGGCGAGCCAATCGAGCGCCCGCGACGTGATCAGGTCGGCGGTCTCCATACCGCGCTCGCCGGTATCGATGATGTCGGCGAAGCCCGCGTACCAGTGCCAGGCGGAATGTCGATCGGCGAACGAGCTGACCGTTGCCGTCCGGTAGCCCTGCTCGCGGAGGACCGGAGTGAATCCATGCAGGCCGACGCGATCGTGATACGAGCGTGAGGAACCTTCGCTGCGAGAAGACGCGCGCGCCCCCGCGTGATTCACGACACCGTTTCTCCACCCAACCTGGCCGGACCAGAGGGCCGTGCGAGACGGCAGGCATGGCGCATCGGAGACCCAGCAGTCCGTGAAACGAACCCCCTCGCCGGCGACGTGGTCGATGTTCGGGCTCGTCCGGCGGTGGTACCCGTAGCAACCGAGATGGTCCGCTCTCAGACTGTCAATGTCGATGTGGAGAATGTTCGGGGTCACGTACCCCGTCCGCCCGGTGATGCCGGTGCTCCGCATACCGCTGGCTTCCGAGTCGGCCGCGGTACCGCGATCTGCTCGCGCCTCACCGCTCCCTTATACGGAATCGGTCTTTTCCTGTCAAGAAGTTGGATCTACCTGGTTCTATCGGGGTATCTCTTGGCGCGCTGTCCATCGTAGACCGGTCGGCACGCCGGCCCTCGACCCGGCACGCAGCGGTCGACTGCGTCGGTCTCCGTGTGCGGTCGGGTGCCAGCCTGAGTCAGCTCGGCTCAGCGGGAGTTCCTGCGCGACTGGATTCCTCGCCTGCGGAGACAGCGGGGCGAAGGAGGGCTGCGCGAAAGCGATACCGGTCGCCTCGGTAGACCGTGTGACCGAACTCGACCAGCATTCCTCGTTGGTCGAATGTCTTGTGGTCCGCGAACAGGACTGGCGCGCTCGCGTCGGTTTCGAGCAGCGGTGCCTGGCGTTCGTCCGCGGCAACCGCCTGAATCGAGAAATCAGCTCGGGTCGGAACGACGCCGTTACTCTGCAGCACCGCATAGAGCGACGTCGCCCCCGAGAAATCAATCGTCGCGATCTCCGGGGCAAGGGCGATCGGAACCCGGTTCAGGTTGATCGCCACCGGTACGTCGTCGAGCAGCCGTAGGCGCTCCAACTCGAAGATCTGCGCCCCGGGCGCGATCCGAAATGCGTCTGCCTCGTCAATCGTCGCGGGGCGCGTTTCCGTACGGAGCACGCGTGAGCTGGCGACGAGGCCGCGAGCCGCGCCGAGCTCGCTGAAGCTGAGCAGTGCGTTCGGAGGCTCCCCGACCGGGCCGAGCGAAGCGACGAACGAGCCGCGCCCCGTGGACGACTTGATGATGCCATCACCCGCAAGCGCGCCGAGCGCACGCCGTACGGTGACGCGGCTCACGCCGAGCCGCTCGCCTATCGCACGCTCCGCGGGCAGGCGGTCCCCAGGCTTGAGAGCGCCGCTGGCGATCTCGTCCGCGATGAGGCGATAGACGCGGTAGTAAAGCGGTTGCGCCTCGTCGGTGCTCAGCATCGTCCCATCGAGCCGAATCATCGGCGCCCTCTATCTCCCTTGGGGTGCGGTGGTCGTCAGATGGCTTGTACGGGCTCTACTCGCCTTCGTCACGCAGCGCGAGATGGTAACCACATCCGCGCGTCGCCGAGCCTCCGGCCAGGTTCAGTCTGCCCGGCCGGCGGCATCCAGCCTCCGCCCGTCGGCGATCGCATGTCTCAGCTTGCGTGCGCCGGCACTTGCCAATATGCGTCAATTGGAGTCTCGCGTTGCACCGCCGTGGCTCTGAACACCAGGATGTACGCGCGGCGCGGCATTTCGGAGCGGTTGGGACCGGCGTAGTGGAGGGTGTACGACGCGTGCATGGTGCAACCGCCGGCAGGGATCGGACAGGCGACGGCGTCCCGTTCGAACTCGCTCGTGTCGAGCTCGAGCGCCTCGAGGCTCGGGTCACCGGCGATGCGCCGATGAGGTAGGACGTCGCGCTGCCGATGGCTGCCCGGAACGAACTGCATGCAGCCGCTCTCGACCGTGGCATCGTCGAGCGGCAGCCAGAAGTTGACGTTGCGATACAGCACCCCCGGATCGTGGTACGCCTGGTCCTGATGCCACGGCGTCTCGCCGCCGACATGCGGTGGCTTGTAGATCATGTGTTCGCCGAAGTCCGCCTCGAGGTCGTCGCCAAGGAGCTGCGTCGCGATCCCTCGTGCGTTCGCGACGAACTGGGTCTCCTTCAGCTCGGGGGCGTAGCGGGACGGCTCCACGAGCTGTGGAAGCCGCTCTCCGAGCTCGATGCGCAACCCGTCCTCCCGCCCGGCGTCGGAGTCGAACAAACGGTCATAGGTCACGCGCAGCTCGGCGACCTCGTCGAGTGTCGTGATCGCATCGAGCCAGAGGAATCCGTTGTGCTCGAAGAACTCGAGCTGATGTGCCGACAGTGAGGTGCTGGGTGTCATGGACAGTCCTCGCTTTCTCGTTGTGGTCGAGATCGGGATCCTGTTGCCGTTGCATGGCGCGGCCGCAGCTCACCGCTTCGAACGACGGTCTCGGTCTCGACCTCCGTCTCCCATGGAGTTGAAGCACCAACGCGCTCTTCGCGATAGGGGTCGGGCAGTAGCTCGATCTCATCCGGGTTCAAGCGGATGGGGGGGAACGTGGTCTCGAGCTCGAGCGCCTTGCCTATCTTCGCCGACTCCTCTGCTTTCAGCATCACCTCGAGCACGTGCAGCGCGTGCTCGGGAGTGTTCAGAGGGGAGGCGCCGGTTTCGACGCAGTCGATGAGGTGGGTGATGCCTGCCGTCCACGGCCAGGACGGGTCGGCGTCCGCGAAGATTTCCCACGTTGCGGTCGTGTTCTGCCACCGCTCGTAGCCCTCGGGTGCCCAGTCGTAGCCGAGAAGCTGGATCGTCCCCTCCAGTCCGTAGAGCTCGAGCGAGGGGCCTCGGCTCGACTGCATCGTGAAACCGGTCGTCACCACGGCGTACGACTCCGCGCCGAAGTCGAGCAGGACGTGCCCGTTGTCGAAGACCTCGACAGCGGTACGCGTGCGATCGATCACACGCTCGGGGATGGCCGTGCCACCCATCGCAACGACTCTGCGCGCCGGACCGAGTAGACCCGTGAGCGATGTGAGGTTGTAGACGCCGAGGTCGAACAAAGCGCCGCCTCCGCGGCGGTAATACCATTGCCCCCACCACGGTCCCGCCCAGCCGTAACGCGCACGCGCGAGATGGATGTCGCCGAGCTCGCGAAGATGAACCACTCGCTTCCACAGAGTCTGAAACGTAGGGCTCAACACGACATGCGGCGCGCAAACCAGCAGACGTGAGTTTTCTCTCGCCAGCTCGAGCAGGCGGTACGCCTCCTCGAGCGTCGTGGCCATCGGTTTCTCGACCAGGACGTGCTTGCCGGAGCGGAGGGCGGCGGCGGAGATCTCGCCGTGTTCCCGCATCGAGGTGAAGACGGCTACTGCATCGACGTCGGACCGCTCCACCAAGTCTTCGTAGCGGGTCGTGAACGAAACGTCGCCAAGGTCTCGCTCGACTGCGAGTCGCTTGCGTTCGTCCACGTCACACGCGCCTGCGATGACCACGCTGCCTCGCTCGCGCAGCGCGCGAATCTGAGGTGCGTATCTATGGGAAACGCTGCCGCAACCGATGATTGCCAGGCGAACCGGATTCCCCATTTCTGCTCCCTTTGCTGGTCGGACTGGTATCTCGCGGTATTATCAGTACTTCACGGCGGCGGCAGAGTCAACTGCCGCCGTGCCGTCCTCCGACTGGCCGCTCGCGGCATCTGTGGGTGGCTCTAGGTCGCGAAGAATCGCATGACTATTCCCGAGAGCTGCGGTGGTCGTGAACCAGATGGGGTTTCTCGGGCGCCAAGCCTGCGGCGTCGTAGACTGGATCGGGAAAGTCGCTCGCGATCTCTCGTGCTACCCCATCCGTACCCGCGGCCTGCGCGGCGAGCACGATCTCCAACGCATGGTACGCATGCTCGGGACGCGTGATCGTAGACCGACCGCTCTCGACGCAGTCGACCAGGTGCCGCAGCCCGTCCGTCCATTGCCAGTGGCGGTCGGTCTCGAGGTTTACGCGCCAGTAGCCCTCCG
>JACCTK010000068.1 GCA_013812465.1 Actinomycetota bacterium | reverse complement strand
TGATCGACCTCCTGCTCGACTCCGCGCTCTTCACAGCCAAGGAGGCCGCGGTCGGCTTCGCGATCGGCGCGACGATCGGGTTCCTGCTGGGCGCCGCCATCGCGCGCTTTCAGATGCTGCAGCGCGGTCTGATGCCCTACGTCGTCGCGTCGCAGACGATCCCGATCCTCGCGGTCGCGCCGATCGTCGTCGTCGGCCTCGGGAGCTTGACCATCTCGGGCTGGACGCCCGAGGACTGGATGCGCGTCTCGGTGATCGCCGCCTACCTGACGTTCTTCCCCGTCACGGTGAATACCGTGCGTGGCCTGAGCTCCGCAGATCCGGCCGCCGTCGAGCTGATGGAGTCGTACGCCGCGAGCGGCTGGGCGGTGTTCTGGAAGCTGCGCGTGCCCTCCGCGCTCCCGTACCTCTTCTCCGCGTTCAAGGTCGCCGCGACGGCGAGCGTCGTCGGCGCCGTCATCGGCGAGCTGCCCTCCTCGATCCAGGACGGCCTGGGCGGAGCGATCATCAACTTCAACCAGTACTACGTCCTGAACCCCGAGAATCTCTGGGCGACGAATCTGATCGCCGCCCTGCTCGGGATCAGCTTCTTCCTCGTGGTGCTGCTCGTCGAGAAGCTCGTCGTTCGCCGCGCGCCGGAGGTGCTCGTTTGAACGACTTCGTCGTCTCCGCCGAGCGCGTGACGAAGACCTTCGGCAAGGGCGGTGTGACCGCGCTCCAGGAGATCGACCTCGAGGTCGGGCGTGGCGAGTTCATCTCGCTGATCGGGCCCTCGGGCTGCGGCAAGTCGACGCTCTTGCGCGTCATCGGCGATTTGGTCGAGCCGACGACAGGGGAGATCCTCGTCAACGGGAAGCCCGCGCATCGAGCGCGGCTCGATCGCGACTACGGGATCGTCTTCCAGGCCGCGGTGCTCTACGACTGGCGGACAGTCGCGAAGAACATCTCCTTGCCGCTCGAGCTCGGCGGCTGGGATCGCTCGCGCCGTGCTGATCGCGTTCGAGAGATGGTGGAGCTCGTCGAGCTCCAAGGGTTCGAGAAGCACTATCCCTGGCAGCTCTCGGGTGGCATGCAGCAACGCGTGTCCATCGCCCGCGCGTTGTCGTTCTCGCCCGCTCTCTTGCTGATGGACGAGCCGTTCGGAGCGCTCGACGAGATGACGCGCGAGCGCCTGAACCTGGAGCTCCTCCGCATCTGGGCCGAAACCGGCTCGACCGTGATCTTCGTCACGCACTCGATCTCCGAAGCGGTCTTCCTGTCCACGCGCGTGGTCGTCATGTCCGCGCGCCCGGGCCGGATCACGGCGATCGTGCCCATCGATCTCGAGCAGCCACGCGCCGCCGAGTCGCGGGAGGAGCCGCGCTTCTTCGAGCTGGTCACCGAGGTGCGCGAGGCGTTGCATGCGGGAGGCGCGGATGAGATCGTCGCCGAGCTCGAGGCGCTCGAATGACGACGATCGCCCACCAGCCCGCGCGCGAACGCGAGCTCGGCAGGCGCCTAGGGCGGTGGTTACCTGCGATCGCCGTGCTCGGCTTCGGACTGGTCGCCTGGCAGTGGCTCCTCCCCGCGCTCGGTATCGAGCGGTATCTCCTGCCGCCGTTCTGGGATGTCGTGACGGCGTTCGGGGAATCACGCGATGAGCTCGTGCGCGCCGGCTGGATCACGTTCAAGGAGGCGCTCGGCGGCTTCGCGCTCGGCTGCTCACTTGCGTTCCTCTACGCGCTCGTCCTTGCGCGCTGGCGTCCACTCGGGAGTGCGCTCATGCCTTACCTGATCGCGGCCAACGCGGTTCCCATTGTCGCCTTCGCGCCCATCACCAACGCGTGGTTCGGAATCTTGAGCCCGTGGTCGAAGATCGTCATCGCCGCTGTCCTCTGCTTCTTCCCGGTCCTCGTCAACACACTGCGTGGACTGACTTCGGTGCGGCCGGAGTCGCTCGAGCTCATGCGCTCGTACGCCGCGGGGCAGCCTTCGATCTTCAGGCGGGTCAGAATCCCGACCAGCCTGCCGTTCGTCTTCTCGGCCTTGAAGATCGCGTCCGTACTCGCGATGATCGGCGCTGTCGTGGGGGATTACTTCGGAGGATCGACGGAGGCACTAGGTGTTCAGATCGTGTCAGCGGTCTCGCTCGCGCAGTACGAGACCGCTTGGGCGGCGATACTGGTCGCCAGCGTTCTCGGCATCGCCTTCTATGCGGTGATCGCGGTCGCCGAGCGCTTCGCGCTTCGCTGGCATCCATCGACAAGAGGAGATTCGGAATGAACTACGAGGAGGGCACATGAGAAAGCGGAGGTGGTACGTGCTCGCGACGGCGCTCGTCGTGGGGGCGAGCCTCATCGTGGCCGGCTTCGCGACGGCGAGCAGGTCGAGCGCCGAGCAGAGCCTGACCAAGGTCACGTTGCAGAGCAAATGGGTCGTGCAGTCGCAGTTCGCCGGCTACTACGCGGCCAAGGCGAAGGGCTACTACAAGCAGGTCGGGCTCGACGTCGACATCAAGGCGGGCGGCCCGGACATCCTCCCGGAGCAGGTCGTGCTCGGAAAGCAGGCGGAGTTCGGGATCAATTGGTTCCCGAGCACGCTCCAGCAGCGTGACACGGGCAACGACCTCGTGAACATCGGCCAGGTCTACGCGCGGAGCGGCACGACGGAGGTCACGCTCAAGTCGAGCGGGATCAACACCTTCAAAAAGATGCGCGGCAAGAAGTTCGGCGTCTGGATCTTCGGCAACGAGTTCGAGCAGCGGGCCGCGCTCGTGAAGAACGGGATGAACCCGGACAAGGACGTGCAGCTCGTCAAGCAGAACTTCGACATGCTCGCGTTCCTGAAGGGCGAGATCGACGCCGCTTCGGCGATGACGTACAACGAGCTGGCGCAGGTGCTCGAGGTCAAGAACCCAAAGACGGGCAAGCTCTACCAGCTCTCCGACCTGAACGTGTTCAAGTACTCGGATCTCGGCACGGGCATGCTCCAGGACGGGGTCTTCGTGCGCGGGGACTGGATCAAGGACGCGAAGAATCAGGCGACGTCCGTGAAGTTCCTGGAAGCGTCGTTCAAGGGCTGGATCTTCTGCCGGGACCACCTGGCCGAGTGCACGAAGATCGTGCTCCAGAACGGCCCGGCGCTTCCCGCGGGGCATCAGCGGTGGCAGATGAACGAGGTCAACGCGCTCATCTGGCCGAACCGGCTCGGTATCGGGCTGATGGATCCGATCGAGTACAAGCGGACGACCACGATCGCGAAGACGTACAAGGTCATCAAGAAGCCGGCGACGAAGGCGTCCTATCGCACGGATCTCGCGCGGAAGGCGATCGCGAACCTGAAGAAGCAGGGGCTCGACGTCAACGGCAAGAGCTTCAAGAAGTCGGTCGTCAAGCTGACGCTCGGCGGCAAATAGCCAGGTGGACACCGATCGAATAGCCAGGTGACACCGAACGGCGAATAGGGGAAGATTGCGAACCCGGGCCGCGCTGCGGCAGCGGCCCGGGTTCACCCCAGCGCCCGAAGGAGGGGAGGTGGAGTGTCGGTTCTGATCAAGGGCGGGCGGATCATCACCGCCGCGGATGATTACGTCGGTGACGTCTACGTCGAGGGCGAGCGAATCACGCTCATCGGAGAGTCCCTCGACGTCGACGCAGACCGCGTGATCGACGCCTCCGGGCGGTACGTGCTTCCCGGGTGTGTGGATCCGCACACCCACCTCGACATGCCGTTCGGGGGAACGACGACGATCGACGACGTCACCTCGGGCCAGACCGCAGCCGCGTTCGGCGGGACGACATGTCACGTGGACTTCTGCATTCAGTCCCCCGGCCAGTCCTTCACCGAGGCCCTGGATATATGGCACTCGAAACGCGAGGGCAAGGCGGTCATCGACAACGGCTACCACATGGCGGTCACCGATCTCGGCGAGGGCGGCTCGCTCGAGGAGCTCGCGCGCCTGCCCGAGCAGGGCGTGACCTCGTACAAGCTCTTCATGGCCTACAAGGGCGCGCTCATGGTCGACGACGAGACGCTCTTCAAGACGATGGAGGTCGCGGCCGAGACCGGCGCTCTCGTGATGGTGCATGCGGAGAACGGTGACGCGATCGACGTTCTCGTCAAGCAGGCACTGGCGGCCGGCAACACGGCGCCGCACTACCACGCGCTGACCCGCCCGCCGGAGCTCGAGGGCGAGGCGACGAACCGCGCGATCCAGCTCGCCCGGATCGCCGGCGCGCCGTTGTATGTCGTCCATGTCTCCTGCCGAGAGGCCGTCGAGCCGATCGCCCGGGCACGCGAGCAGGGCTGGGACGTCTGGGGAGAGACCTGCACGCAGTACTTCTTCATCGACCACACCGACCTCGAGCGGCCGGGCTTCGAGGGAGCGAAGTACGTGTATACGCCGCCACCGAGGGCTCGGGAGAACCAGGAGATCCTCTGGCACGCCGTTCGCTCGGACATCCTCTCGGTCGTCTCGACCGACCACTGCGCGTTCCTCTGGGACGGTCAGAAATCGCTGGGCAAGGACGACTTCTCGAAGATCCCGAACGGCGCACCGGGGCTCGAGAACCGGCTGCACATGATCCACGAGTTCGGCGTTCGCACCGGGAGAATCACGCTGAACCGGATGGTCGAGCTCCTGTCGACGAATCCGGCGAAGCTCTTCGGGCTCTATCCCCGCAAGGGCACGATCGCTCCCGGGTCGGACGCGGACATCGTCGTCTTCGATCCGGAGAAGCGGCACCTGATCGCGGCCGAGACACAGCAGTCGAAGTCGGACTACAACCTCTACGAGGGGACGGAGGTGACCGGCTCGCCGGAGGTCGTGCTCTTGCGCGGCTCCGTTATCGTCGAGAGTGGAGAATTGGTCACCGAACCGGGAATCGGACAGTTCGTCGAGCGCGCTGCGTTCGGGCAGGAGCTTCTGCCTGCTGCGGCACGCTGACACAAAGAGTGCGCGGGACGCGCCGGCGCTTCCTTCCCCCTAGCTCCGGCGCTCCTGCGCACTACCATCCCGCGTGATGGCCGTCGTCCAAGCGAACCCGAACCTGGGCGCGGAGATCGTCGAGGACGCAAAGGAGTTCGTCCTCTACTCCTGGTCGGTGCAGGATGCGATCAACCCGATCGCGGTCGCCGGCGCGGAGGGGCGCTACTTCTGGGACCACGACGGGAGGCGCTACCTCGATTTCGCGTCGCAGCTCGTGAACGTGAGCATCGGGCACCAGCATCCGAAGATCGTCGCCGCGATCAAGGAGCAGGCCGAGAAGCTCTGCACGATCGGGCCGCCGATGGCGAACGAGTCGCGCTCCCGGCTCGGCCGGCTTCTCGCCGAGGTCACGCCCGGCGACCTCTCGATGTCGTTCTTCACGAACTCGGGCGCCGAGGCGAATGAGAACGCGATCAAGCTCGCGCGCTTATACACGGGAAGGCACAAGATCATCGCGCGCTACCGCTCCTATCACGGAGCCTCGCTCGGCGGGATCTCACTCACCGGGGACCCGCGCCGCTGGCCAAACGAGCCCGGCATGCCCGGGGTCGTTCGCATGTTCGATCCGTACACGTACCGCTGTCCCGCGGGTCATCCCGATCCGTGTCCCGTCTGCACGGGCGCGCCGCACCTGGAGGAGATCCTTCAGTACGAGGGGCCGGAGACCGTCGCCGCGGTGTTCCTCGAGACCGTGACCGGGACGAACGGGATCATCCCGCCGCCGGACGGCTACCTGCAGTCGATCCGCGAGGCGTGCGACCGGCACGGGATCCTGCTCGTCTTCGACGAGGTGATGGCGGGCTTCGGGAGAACCGGCCGCTGGTTCGCCTGCGAGAACTGGGACGTCGTCCCGGACATCATCACTGTCGCGAAGGGCATCAACTCGGGCTACGTCCCCCTCGGGGCGATGATCTTTCGCCGCCACATCGCGGACTGGGTGCGCGACAAGCACTTCCCTGGCGGACTGACGTATGCGGGCCACCCGCTCGCGTGTGCCTCGGCAGTCGCCTCGATCGAGGCGTTCCGCGAGGAGGGCGTGGTCGAGAACGCAGCCGAGGTGGGCGCGTATCTCGGTGAGGGGTTGCGCGGCCTGGCGAAGACACATCAGTCGATCGGCGACGTGCGCGGACTCGGCTGCTTCTGGGGCGTCGAGCTCGTCAAGAACCGGGAGACGCGCGAGATGCTCGTGCCGTACAACGCGTCAGGAGAGGCGGCGGCGCCGGTGGCGCGCCTGGCGAAAGCCGCGCTCGAGCGCGGCCTCTACCTGATGACGCACTGGAACGTGCTCATGGTCGTCCCACCGCTCACGATCACGCGCGAGGAAGTCGACGAGGGCCTCGCCATTCTCGACGACGTCCTGGCAACCACCGACGAGTACGCGACCTAGGGGGCTAGCGCGGTTAGCGAGCTCGAGGGCTCACTCGCCGACAGGCCAGTGGTCGACGACGAGCCCGGGCATCGGAAAGTCCCTCGGGTTGCCGGTCGCGAGGTGAGCACCCACGCCGACCGCTGCGGCGGCCACGAGGCAATCTGCCTGGCTCAACGTGACCCCTTGCGACCCGAACTCCTGACGCCACTTGCCGGCCAGCTCTCCCTCGCGACGCTCGAGCGGCACGACTCTTAGCGCGCTCAGCATCCTTTCGACAGCCGCCTCTTCCGCTGGACGGCAGCCGCGCCAGACCTCTTCGATGTTGATCGCGCAGATGAACGGAGGCGCGGAGGTTGCCCGAAGCGCGCGGAGGCGAAGGGCAGCTGGCCGGCCGCGGAGCGCATCGATGAGAACTGTCGTGTCGAGCAGCAGCTCGGCCACGTCAGCCGACGCGGCGCACGTCCGCCTGGCGCTGCTCGCGGACCCAAGCGGCCGGATTCCCGTCCCACTCGTGACCCTCGTCGGCGATCGTGCCGAGTGCCTCCACGATCTCGTCCCAGCGGCGCTCGTCGTCCAGCACGCGCTCGATCGTCTGGGCGATGAATGCGCTGCGGCGCCGTCGTCCGACCCGGCGGTCGAGCTCTGCGACGAGACCCTCGTCCAAGCTTATGTGTAATCGCATGGCCACAGAATGACACAATGCTCATCGCAGCGCGGTTAAGGGTCTGTCCAGAAGGTGGTCGCGGTGGATGGCACGCGACA
>JACCTK010000034.1 GCA_013812465.1 Actinomycetota bacterium | reverse complement strand
AGCTCTGGGGCTCCGCCGCGCGGCGAGCCTCCGCCCCTCGCTGACCACGCAGAGCGTCGTTCTCGGCGAGCCTGGCGAAGGCTGCGGCGGCGAGCTCGGGTTGCTCGAGCACTCCGGGAGCGGTCGCGATCGCGGCGCCGGCCGCAGCCGCCTCGAGCGCGACGCGCGCAAGTCCGGTCGTCGAGGGTATGAAGATCGCCGCCTCGTTCAGAAGGGGTGCGCGCACGACACCGTCCCGGCCGGTGCGCAGGTGCACGCGCTCGCGCAAGGCGCGTGGCACGTACGGGCGGCCGGTCAGGGGCTTCGTCCGCAGGAACACGAGCTCCCAGCCCGGGAGCTCTCCGAGGACGTGGAGCGCCGAGCGGGCGAGGGGGCGGTCGGTGGGTCGCCATTCGAGCACGGCGAGGCGTCGCTTGGCCTGAGGTCGGAAGAGCTCGATGTCGACCCCAGGGGTCAGGATGCGGTAGTCCCCTGGGAAACGCTCCGCGGCCGCGGCCGCCGTCTCGGGCGACGCCGCGATCAGCGCGTCGAGGCGGCCGAGCAATCGCCCGCGCTGCGCCTTTCCGGGCGGGTAGGTCAGGCGCTCGGCCGAGAGGAAGGTGGCGACGGCCAGGCCGGCCGCTCCGCGGAGCGCGAGGTAGGAGAGGCTCGGCAGTCCCGGCTCGAAGCCGTGGACGACGTCGAAGCCGCCCCGCTGGAGCGCGAGCGAGAGGTTGGCCCGGACGCCGACCGGCACGCCCATCCGGCTCCGGCGGGAGATGGGCACCGCCGGCCCGAGTGCGATCACGTCCGCCTCGGTCCCGTTCTGGAGCGCCCGCCGCCCCGCGACGAGCTCCGACGCGCGGGCTGACGGCGCGAGGATCGTCACCCGATGCCCGAGCCCGCGGAGGCCGGCCGCGAGGCCCTGCACGTGCTCGTTGACGTCGTGCGGCTGCGACCAGGCGAACGGCGTCACGAGACAGATCCGTAGCGCCACGAGGCCCCAGTCTACCGCCCTCCGGCAGGCGTTCCGGGGTTTCCGGGGCCCGCGATCGGGACAATCATCGGCCGCATGGAAGAGCCCGAGCAACAGCCTGAGGTCGACGAGAGCGGCAGGAACCTGACGCAGCGCCGGATCGACGAGGAGGGTGCCTCCGACGAGCCCGCCGACGCGCCGTGGGACGAGCCGCTGCCGACGCAGGTCGACGCCGCCGACGAGCACGCGGACGAGACCTCACCGCCGCCGCCCCCCGATCCGGCGTAGCACCCAACCAGTTTCTCCGGGCAACACCGGCTGTCGTACGCAGCCGGTGCGAAACTTGGTGCAGTGTCGGCACACCTGAAGCGGGAAGGCGTCTTCACCATGGCGGGAAGTGTCGCGTGAGCCTGCGCCTCCCGAGTCTGGACATCCCGGAGAGCCAGAAGCAGACGTACTCCGAGGCCGACGTCCACGCGAAGCTATTCGAGCCGGACATGAATGCGCTGGGGTACCCATCGCGCACGGGCTCGCAGGCGGACGGCGAGTACTTCGTCGAGCAGCGGACGCTCGCTACGCGCCGGCTGAAATCACAGAAGACGACAGGCCGCTACGACGGCCTCTACCTGATCGGCAATGCGCCGGTCGTGCTCTGCGAAATCAAGCGCTACGAGGCCGTGGACTCGGTCCTCGAGTGGGAGCGAGCGAAGCGGCAGCTGATCGATTACGCCGGCAGCGAGGACTTCGCAAAGCCGCCGCCGTACCTCGTTCTCTACTGCGGCAAGCCGACGCGGAGCCGCTTTTTCCGCCTCAAGACCGTGGTTGATCCTTCGCTCCTCGGACAGCTCGAGTACGAAGAGCTCGACGAGATCTGGAGCTGGGACCGCGTCCGCAAGTTCCAGCTGCGCGGTGAGTTCGCACAGGAGATCGTCGACGCCGGCAGGCTCCGGGAGATCCTCCTCTACCACCTCGAGCGGATCGAGGACTCGCTCCGGCTCCAGGTGAATCAGGCGACCCAGGTCGTGAAGAGCGAATCGCCGACCTTGGTCGGCGAGTTCGGCAAATGGCTGATCGCTCGGCCGGTTGCGCTCGAGCGCATGCGCCGGCTCTACGACAGGAAGGTCGCTGAGGTCGGAACGGAGCGAGAACCGCAGGTCGCGGGCGAGCTGGTGACTCAGGCGGCCCTCAACTACCTCAACAAGGTGTTCTTCCTGAGCCTCTGCGAGGGGCGCCGCCTGCCCGGCTTCTACCGGATCATGCGCGAGTTTCTGCCGCGCAGCCGCGCCGATACCACTTCCAGCACGGTCGCCGTGTTCCTCGCGCTGCTCCGGCGGCGAATCAAGGACACGACTGCGTCGTGGGATCCGGAAGACGAGTCGGTCTACCTTACGCTCCGGCAGGAGCTGGCGCCGGCGATCCAGGCACACGTCATCGAGCAGAACAGCTGGCGCGAGCTGATCCAGGTTGCGTTCGACCTGGCGGCCGAGCAGTTCCCCCTGGTCTATCGCGAGGACGCGTACGACTACTTCCGCCCGGGGAAGGAGGCGCTGGCAGAGCTCGTGTACGACCTGTCGACGAAGAGCTTCGAGCGGCTCACGAACCGCCACGTCGGCGACATCTACCAGAGCCTTCTCTCCGCGCGACGCCGGCAGCAGGCGAAGCTCGGCGCGTTCTACACGCCGCACGGGGACGTCACGTACATGGTGTCGAAGCTGAACCTGTCAGCGGAGTCTCGCGTGCTCGACCCCTGCATGGGCTCCGGCCACTTCCTCGAGGAGATCGTGGAGCGGCTGATCGCGCTCTACGCGGAGCGTGGAGTCGGGCGCGAGCAGGCGTATTCGGAGATCGTCGAGCACCAGCTCTACGGCGCCGACATCGACTCGTTCGCGCTGTCGCTCGCCGCGATCAGGCTGTTCTTGCTCAGCGAGGAGAACGCGGACGTGCGGCCTCTCCTGTTGTACGTGCACGACATGTTGCTCCACTCGCCCCAGCGGGAGGCGCTTTTCACGGACGCGGAGCGGGTCGTCGACGCCGACGTTGACGAGCGTGCCCGGATCGACGCGCAGCAGTTCGACGCGGTTGTCGGAAATCCGCCGTACGGCGCGCGAAAGCCGAAGTACAAGGCCGGCGTCTACGGCCGGCTCTACGGCCCGAGCCAGAAGGAGCTGAACACCGGCAGCATCGGCACCGGCGACCGCGACACCTACGCGATGTTCATCGCCAACGGCATCGAGCGGCTGCGCGAGGGCGGTCGCCTGTGCCTGATCACGAACGACAGCTACCGAACGCTGACGACGTACACGCGCCTCAGGCGCCGGATCCTCGACAGGTGCAAGATCGTCGAGCTGCTCCTGACGGACACGAAGCACTTCGAAGGAGTGAGCTTTCAGTTCGCGGGGATGGCGATCATCACCCTCGAGCGGTGCAGCGACGAGCAGGCGCGGCGCGAGCACGTGATGCGGCTCGTCGACTACGTCCGCGATCCGCGCGACTTCGCCGATCCACCTGCGTCGAAGGTGCAGGAGCTTCGGCAGGAGGAGTACGAGGCACTCGACGAGACGCCGTTCTTTGTCGGCGTTCCGCGCGATGTGCTCGATGCTGCGAGGCAATCGCTTCGAGTGAGGGATGTCGCGCGTGGCCGGCAGGGGCTGGCAACGGCGGATGACAAGAGATTCCTCGCCGGCATCGAGGAACCGGTGCAAGGGCTTGAGAAGGTGGTGAGTGCGAATGATGTCGTGAGGTCGCTGAGCGGCGCTGAAAAGCGGCAGGGCATTCCGCTGCATCGTCCTCACTGGATTCCGTTTGCGAAGGGAGAGGGGTTCTCTCCGTACTGGCGCCCGCCGCGGATTGCCATCGACTGGTCTTGCGACTCGGTAGCGGAATTAAGACGCCGGAACGCGCTTCCGGTGCGGACATCGCGAAAACCACGCCTGCAGAACGAGCCGTTCTATTTCAGGCGCGGGTTGACGTATCCCGATGTTGGAAGTGGCCCTCTTTCAGCGCGCCTGTTGCCGGAGGGATGGATTTTCAGCCACAAGGGGAGTGCGATCTTCGTCGAGGAGGAAACGCAGAACGAGCTCTTCATGCTGGCGTACCTGAATTCCTCGCTCGCCACGTATTTTATGAAGAAGCTGGTAAACGCCACCGCTACCGCGTCGCTCGGCTACATCGAGAAGCTGCCCTACCGACGACCCCCGCGCGAGATCGAATCGGCGGTGGTTCGGCGAGTCGAGCAGATCGTGGCGGCGCTAGACAAGAGTCCGCTGGCACACATCGAGCGGCAGCGCGAGGAAATCGACGAGCTGATCTTCGACCTGTTCGAGATCGGAGCGAACTCTCGCGAAGAAATCCGCCACTTCTATCGCACGGTGGGCCGCGCCGAGGTCGAGGATCAGGCGGCGAGCGAGTAGATCTCGACGTTGCCGCGGTCGCGTAGCCGCAGGCGCTCGACGAGGCTCCGCAGGGCCGGCGCGGACGGCTCGTCCGGGAGGAGCTCGAGCGGGCAGAGCTCGCCCCGCGGCATCCGCTCGCCGCTCAGCCGCAGCAGCCGTGCCTCGAAGTCGGGATCGACGAGGTCGTCACCGATGATGGGAAGCCCGATCCACGTGACTCCGCCGACCCCGGAGGCTCGAACCGTGCCGTCCTGCTCGACGATCGGCTTCCAGCCGCAGGAGCGGTAGTGCTCCTCGAGCAACTCCTGGAGCTTCTGTCGTGTCTCGCCCATCGGAACCGACAGGATGGCAGGTGCCTCGGCTGCCGCCCCAGGAACGCAGACCGGCTGCT
>JACCTK010000028.1 GCA_013812465.1 Actinomycetota bacterium | reverse complement strand
GGCGTTCCCGTCGTCGACCGGCGCGCGCACGCTCTCGCACGAGCCGGCAACGCCCCACTGGTGCACGACGTCCTCTCGCTGCGCGAATACGAGCGCTGTAGCGAAGACGACGGCTGCGAGAACGATCCTGAGGAGCATATGGGCCTACCTCTTGTGGATCACTCGGCTATCGGCAGGTCGGGCCGTCCTCAGTAGGCTCTCGCTCCATGACTGCGATCCGCATGGACGGGAAGGCTCTCGCCGAGAAGCTCCGCGCGCGAATCGCCGACGAGGTCAAGGCGTTCGGTGACCCGGTGTGTCTCGCGACGGTTCTGGTCGGAGACGACCCCGCTTCGCACATCTACGTCTCGAAGAAACACGACGCGTGCGCGGAGGCGGGGATCGAGTCACGCGACCACCGCTTTCCGGCCGCGACGCCGGAGAGCGAGGTGCTGGCTCTCCTCGAGGAGCTCAATGCCGACGACGAGGTCGACGGGATCCTCGTACAGCTGCCGCTGCCGGAGCACATGGACGAGTCGAGGGTAACGCTGGCGGTCGATGCGGAGAAAGACGTCGATGGCTTCCATCCGCTGAATGCCGGTCGGCTCTTCCTCGGAGAGCCGTTGCTCGTGCCGGCGACTCCTCTCGGAATCATGGCCCTACTGGACGAGTACGACGTCGACCTGAAGGGCAAGGAGGCAGTGGTGATCGGTCGCAGCGAGATCGTCGGCAAGCCCATGGCAATGCTCCTCCTCGCCCAGCATTCGACCGTGACGATCTGCCACTCGCGAACCCGCGACCTGGCCGAGCACGCACGTCGAGCGGACGTTCTCGTGGCCGCCGTCGGAAAGCCCGGGCTCGTCACAACGGACATGGTCAAGCCAGGAGCCGTCGTCATCGACGTGGCCATGAACCGGACGGAGAACGGACTCGTGGGGGACGTCGAGAAGGACGTGGCCGAGGTCGCCGGTCTCCTCACTCCCGTCCCGGGGTCGGTCGGGCCGATGACGATCGCAATGCTTTTGCGCAATACCCTCACGGCCGCGCAACATCGGCGCGAGGGGGTTGCGGTCCCCGGTTCCTAGGCGCTACGGTTCGCGCGTTCAATCCATCGGCGTCGACCTCCGGGTCGGCGTCTTCGCTGTAGGAGGACGTAAGTGGAGCAGGGCACCGTCAAGTGGTTTTCGAACGAGAAGGGCTACGGCTTCATCGAGCGCGAAGGGGGAGACGACGTGTTCGTCCACTTCTCCGCGATTGCGATGGACGGCTTCAAGACCCTCACCGAAGGCCAACGTGTGGAGTTCGAGGTCGTCCAGGGGCCCAAGGGTGCCCAGGCCGCGAACGTGATGGCAGCGACGAGCTGATTTTGCGCCAGGCAGGAACTCGCTAGCGCGAGTTCCTGCCGCGCGAAATGCAAACTCCTTCATGTCTGGGCGGTTCCGGGAGTTCCGGGGTGTGATACCGGTATCCCCCAGAGATCACGCCGTTTTCCTGAAAGGGTCATCGAGATGGCCATATCCAGAGAAGAGGTGCTCCACGTCGCGAAGCTCGCGCAATTGGCGCTGACCGAGGACGAGATCGCGCAGCTGACGGACGAGCTCGGGAAGATCCTCGACGCGGTCAGCGTCGTCTCGGAGCTCGATCTCGCGGATGTGCCACCGACGTTGCACCCGCTAGATCTTGTGAATGGCTGGGAGGACGACGTTCCTCGCGACTCGCTTCCTCTGGAGGATGTGCTCGCGAACGCGCCGCAGGCCGAGAACGGGTTGTTCCGGGTTCCCGCATGGCGCCAGTAGTCGACACCCTTCGCCTGACTGCTGAGGACGCCGGCGATCTGCTCCGACGCGGCGAGCTCACGGCCGCGGAGCTTCGAAGCGCCTACCTCGACGCGATCGCTGAGCGCGATGGGGAGCTGCATTGCTTCTTGCGGACCGTGGAGAGCGACGATGACGGCGTCCCGATCGCGCTCAAGGACGTCATCTCCACAAAGGGCGTGGAGACGACCGCGGGGTCGCGCATCCTCGAGGGCTACGTGCCCGTCTTCGACGCGACTGTGGCCGCACGGGTGAAGACCGCCGGGCTCGGGCTCCTCGGCAAGACGAACACGGACGAGTTCGCGATGGGCTCCTCGACGGAGAACTCGGCGTACGGCCCGACCCGCAATCCCTGGGATCCCCTGCGCGTGCCGGGAGGCTCGGGCGGTGGCTCGGCGGCGGCGGTGACGGCCGGGCTTGCGCCGTGGGCGCTCGGCTCGGACACGGGCGGGTCGATCAAGCAGCCCTCGGCGCTCTGCGGAAACGTCGGCTTGCGACCGACCTACGGGAGCATCTCCCGCTACGGGGTCGTCGCCTTCGCGTCGAGCCTCGATCAAGTCGGCCCGGTCGCCAAGACGGTGCGCGATGTCGCGCTCTTGTACTCGATCATTGCCGGGCGCGACCCTCTCGACTCGACGACCGCGGAGCTGCCCGAGGCCGTACGCCTGCCGGAGAGCGAATCGCTCGCAGGCATACGCATCGGGGTGCCGAGGGAGCTGAACGAGGCCGAAGGCATCGAGCTGGGGGTGACGGACGCAGTCGAGCGAGCGATCGGGCTCGCGGAGGAGCTCGGCGCGGAGGTGGGGGAGTGCTCGCTCCCACGCTCCGTCCGGTACGGAATGCCCTGCTACTACCTGATCGCTCCCGCCGAGGCGTCGTCGAACCTGGCGCGCTACGACGGCGTCCGCTATGGCCAGCGGGTCGACGGAGCGAGCTATCAGGAAATGGTCGACCTGACCCGTGACGAGGGCTTCGGTCCTGAGCCCAAGCGCCGGATCATGCTCGGCACCTACGCGCTCTCCTCGGGGTACTACGACGCGTACTACGGCCAGGCGCAGAAGGTGCGTGCCCTCATCATCGAGGAGCATCGCGAAGCGCTCGCGCGGTTCGACGTCCTCGTCTCTCCCACGTCGCCCACGGTTGCGTTCAAGGTGGGCGAGCGCGCGGCCGACCCGCTCGCGATGTACGCGAGCGACCTGCTGACCATCCCCTCGTGTCTCGCGGGCTTGCCGGGCATCTCGATTCCGTGCGGCCTCTCAGAGGGCCTGCCGGTCGGCCTTCAGCTCATCGGGCCGCAGTTTGGCGAGAACCTCCTCTTCCGCGTAGGCCACGCGCTCGAGCAGGCGCTCGAGTTCGACACCGTGCCGGAGCGCTGGCGCGCGGGGTCAGACCCCACGGGTCAGACCCCAACGAGGAGCGCATGACCTGGGAGCCGGTGATCGGGCTCGAGGTCCACGTCCACCTGAAGACGCGGACGAAGATGTTCTGCCGCTGCCCGGTGCGGTACGGGGCGGCCGAGAACACCCAGACCTGCCCGGTGTGCCTTGCATTGCCCGGCGCGCTCCCTGTCGTAAACCGGACGGCGGTCGAGTGGACGCTCAAGCTGGGACTCGCGCTCGGCTGCGAGATCGCAGAACACGCGGTCTTCTCCCGCAAGAACTACTTCTACTTCGACAATCCAAAGGGCTATCAGATCTCACAGTATGACCTCCCGTTTTGCACCAATGGCAAAGTGCTAGTACCTACTGCAGAAGGTGACAGCGTGGTCGGGATCGTCCGCGCGCATCTCGAGGAGGACGCGGCAAAGACCGTCCACGTGGGCGGACGCACCGGCAGGATCCGCGGAGCCGATTACTCGCTCGTCGACTTCAATCGCGCCGGCACCCCGCTCGTCGAGATTGTGACCGCGCCCGACATCGGCTCGGCGGAGGAGGCCAAACGGTTTCTGCAGATCCTCCGTCAAACGATCACCGAGCTCGGGATCTCCGACGCGGAGATGGAGAAGGGGACGCTGCGCGTGGATGCCAACGTGTCTGTGCGGCCAACCGGCGCCAAGGAGCTGCGCACGCGCACCGAGCTCAAGAACATGAACTCGTTCACGTTCGTCGCGCGTGGGATCGACGCCGAGATCGCGCGGCAGATCGCGGTCTGGGAATCCGGCGGGACCGTACGTCAGGAGACGTACGACTTCGACGCCGCCACCGGGGCCCTGACGCCGCATCGCGCGAAGGAGGAGGCCGACGACTATCGCTACTTCCCCGAGCCGGATCTCGTCCCGATCGAGCCGCCCGCCGAGCTCGTCGAGCGGCTCCGCTCCGAGCTCCCCGAGCTTCCCGCAGCGCGCATCCGCCGGCTGCAGGGCGAGCTGGAGCTCGAGCGGGCGACCGTGCTGGTGACAGGTGGTCTCGACTCGCTCTGGCAGAACGCCGTCGCGGCCGGCGCCGAGAAGATCGCGGCGGCGAACGTGATCGCGAACAACGTCGTCGGCGCCGGTCTCGATCGATCCGCTGTCTCCGCGAAGGAGCTCGCGAGGCTGGTCGAGGCGCGGGAGCGCATCCCGCGGGCGGCATTCGACGAGGCGATCTCGAAGCTCGCCGAGCCGGGCTTCTCCGCGGATCCCTATCTGGCTCAGGAGGCCCTGTCGGACGAACGCGCTCTCGACCCGATCGTGGCGCGCGTCCTAGAGGCGAGCCCTGGGCAGGTCGAGGCATACAGAAACGGGAAAGACGGTCTACTCGGCTTCTTCGTGGGCCAGGTGATGAAAGAGACGCAGGGCAACGCCAACCCACGCATCGTCTCCGAGCTTGTCCGCACCCGGCTGAAAAGCCGGTGACAGTCACCGCGTCGCGGTCACAGTCACCTTGCCCCGGCCGGTGACTGTCATCCGTTGCGTGACTGTCACCGTGCTGTTCGTCTGAACCAAAACCCTCCGAGGGCCGAACCAGGGCGTCTAGTTCCCTGGGAAAGGAGAACATATGCGGAGGGGAGTGCTGCTCCTCGCGCTCGCTGGGGTCGTCGTCGCTTCCGTGGCGGCGGCTGCTTTTGTTGGCGTAGCCGGTCCATCCGGCGCAACAGCGTCGAGCCACCGGGAAGCGCCGCTGATCGCGGACGACCCGGCGGTCGACAACACGGACCTGTACGCGTTCGTGAGTCCGAACAAGCCGAATACGGTGACGATCATCGCGAACTTCATCCCGTTCGAGGATCCGGCGGGCGGTCCGAACTACTACCGGTTCGATCCGACTGCCCGATATGAGATCCACGTCGACAACGACGGTGATGCTCGCGACGACATCACCTATCGGTTCAGGTTCAAGACGACCGTCTCGAACCCGAACACGTTCCTCTACAACACTGGTCCGATCACTTTCCAGACCGATCCGGACCTGAACGTCAAGCAGACGTACTCGATCGAGAAGATCACACAGATCGGCTCGACGCAGGTCACTCCCACCGGGACCGGGACCGCCGGAGGCGGCCTGCGCGTTGCGCCGGCCAACATCGGCCCTCGCTCGAACCCGGTCTACAACCTGACCAAGGGAGTGACCAACCTCGGTGGCGACCGGCTGGCCTTCGCCGGCCCACGCGACGATCCGTTCTTCTTCGACCTCGGGTCGGGCTTCGACCTCCTGGGGCTGAGGCCGTTCAACCCGTTCCATGCCCTCAAGCCACCGGCGAATGCCGAGGCCGGCGTTGACGGTCTCAAGAACTACAACGTCCATACGATCGCCCTGCAGGTGCCGAAGACGGACCTCGTCCAGGCCCCGAACGCCAACGGGACGATCGGAATCTACGCCAGCACGAGCCGGCAGGCGATGCGCGTGCTGAACGGCGACGGCACGGTCTCGAACTCGGGAGAGTGGGTTCAGGTCTCCCGGCTGGGGAACCCGCTGATCAACGAGGTCGTCATCCCCATCGGGCAGAAGGACTTCTGGAACGCGTCCGACCCGGAGGATGACGAGCAGTTCCTCGCGCGCTACCGCTCGCCGGAGCCGTCCACGCTCCTCAACGTCCTCTACGGACCGCCGGTGATGGACGCGCCCACGACCAACCGTGACGATCTCGTCGCGGTGCTGCTCACGGGCGTGCCCACGCTCAACTTCACCGGCAACACGAAGGCGGATCTCCTGCGGCTCAACACGGCGATCGCGCCGACGGCGAATCCGAACCCGCTGGGCGTCCTGGCAGGCGACTTCCAGGGCTTCCCGAACGGACGTAGGCTCATCGACGACGTGGCGGACATCGAGATCCGTGCCTTCGCGTGCGGCTACGGCCCGATCCTGAACGCGGCTCTCGGCCTGTGCAACCTCCCGCCGAACGACACCCTCTCGGACGGGGTGCAGACCAACGCCGACAACGCGTTCCTCTCACAGTTCCCGTATGCGGCGATCCCGAATCGCGGCTACGAGCACACGGGACACAAGTAGGTGATGAATGGGCGGAGACTCGGAATGAGGCGTTCGACGACCGTGCTCTTGGGGGGCGCCGTTGCGGTGGCGCTCGCTCTGGGGGCTCTTGTCGGCGGCGTCCTCGCCGAGTCTCCGTCCGCAGGACCTCCGACCGCCGCTCCCCGAGCGCTCGCAGATCAGGCGCTCGCGGGGGCGGCGGGAGGCATCACCAGCACCGGCATCGCCGGGCTCGAGGCGCAGATCCGGTCTCGTCCCGGCGATGCCGATCTGCTGACCCAGCTCGGTTTCGCGTACCAGCTCCGTTGGCGCGAGACGGCGGATCCGTCGTATCTGCCCCGTTCGGAGGCGGCGCTCCGCCGCGCGCTCGAGGCTCGGCCGAACGATGCGAACGCGGTGCTCGGCCTGGGCTCGCTCGCGCTCATCCGGCACGAGTTTCGGAAGGCTCTCGCGTACGGGCGCCGGGCGCGGCTGCTTCTCTCCGGCTCGGGTCGACCTTACGGCGTCATCGGCGACGCGCTCGTCGAGCTCGGCCGCTACGACGCCGCATTCGCAGCGTTCCAACGGATGGTCACGCTGCGGCCCGGTCTCGCCTCGTATGCGCGCGTCTCCTACGCCCGTGAGCTGACCGGTGACCCCGTCGGCGCTCTGGCCGCAATGCGGCTCGCATTCGACGCCGCGGCAGGCCAGGGGGAGGCCACGGCGTTCACCCTCGTCGAGATCGCCAAGCTCGAGCTGGCGCTCGGCCGGCCGCAAGCGGCGACGCGTCACGCGCGAACCGCGCTTCGCATTTTTCCCGGGTATCCGGCCGCGCGGCTCGAGCTCGCGCAGATCGAAGCAGCACGGGGGATGCTCGGCCGTGCGCTAGCGGAGTCGCGACGCGCCGTCGACGCAGTTCCGACCCAGCAGGCGGTCGCTCTCCACGCTGACCTGCTCGAGCGGGCCGGTCGGCACGCCGAGGCACGGCGCCAGCGGGCCACGATCGCGGTGATCGACCGCTTGCTGCAGGCAAACGGGGTGCAGGTCGATCTCGAGTCTGCCGTGTATCTCGCGGATCAACGCATTCGTCCTCGGCAGACCGTCGAGCTCGCGCGGCGAGCGCGCGTGGCGCGGCCCTCGATCTACGGCGACGACGCCTTGGCCTGGTCGCTCGCGCGCGCCGGCCGCTGTCGCGAGGCGCTGCCCCTCGCCCGGAGCGCGCTGCGTCTCGACACGAAGGATCCGCTCCTCTACTTCCATCGCGGCTACGCCGAGGGCTGCGCCGGCAACCGCGGCGCGCTGCGGGAGTGGTACGAGCGCGCGCTCGAGATCAATCCCGAGTTCTCGGTGCGCTGGGCGCCCGTGGCTCGCGCGGCGCTGCGCTAGACACGCGCGGTTTCGTCCGCAGAGCGCATCTACTCTTTCCCCGTGGCCTTGCGTCGGTTCTCGATGGCTCTTGTCGCCGCCGTGGCGCTCCTCGTCGCCGCCCTCGCGCTCGCTTCGTGCGGAGGAGACGACGATGCCGGGACGCCTGAGACCACGACCCGCACCCAGCCGACGATCCCGACAACGACCGACACCACGACCACGGTGACGACGACTACGACGACCGAGGTCGAGCAGCCGACGATCGTGCGGGTGCGAGTCGTCGGTGGGTCTCCGAGGGAACGGCGCTCCGGTCACGACGAGGGCTCTGCGCGGGTCAGGGACGGCGAGGATTGACGCGCAGAGGCGAGGCATGACTCGCCCCTGCGTCATCTCCGGTGAAACCCCGTTCCAGCCGGCACGACGAATCCCGCGTAGAGCAGGAGCGCGGCGACCGCGAGAATCGGCGCCAGGGCGCCCACTCCCAGACCCCCCAGCCCGCTGCCGAGGGCGGCGACTCCCACTCCGGCGAGGATGAACGCGTTTCCGAGCGGCCGGCGACGGATCGTCGCCAGCGCGATGACGACCACGGCCAGCGTTCCCAGCGAGTTGCCGGCGATTGCGAGAACGCGAGCGGGCCAGAGGTCGAGAACATCCTGCGCTTCGGGAACATCCGTCCCCGAAGTGGGGGCTTCGAGCGGAACGGCAAGGGCGACTCCGAGCGCGAGGCCGACGTACGCGAGCACGAGCGGCCCGGCCCAGCGCCGGCCGGTGAGGAGCAGCGAGCCAGCGCCGAGCAGCGGTGCGGTTAGGAGCCCGCCACCGAGGTAATAGACGCGGAACGCGGGCTCGCTCCATCCCGCGGCTGCGCCCCAGGCGAGGGCGCCGGCGGCCAGCGCGTAGGCCGCGAGAGCGGCGCTCCAGGCCAGGAGCTCGACCCTGCCCTGCCTGCGAAATCGGCGGGCGAGGTCTGCCGAGAGCCGCATGGAGACAAGCGTCGCGCCGAATGCAAGCAGGGCCTCCACGCTCGAGGACTGTACTTTCGTCCATATGCGCCTGAGGTACGCTCGGCGCGTGCATCGGCCTGCCGCGATGGTCGTCGTGGTCGTCGTCGGCGGTCTCCTCATGCTCTCGCCACTCGAGGCTGCGCCGCCGAAGCGCGATTACGCGGCGCCCGCGTCCGCCTGGAGCATCCTCCCGCCCGGAGAGAACGGAAGTCTCAGCTTCGATCGGAACACGACCGACCAGGAGAGGCTGTACGACGGGCTGACTCCACTGCGCGGGAGCGTGACTCAGCGGGACCTGCGACGGTTCTTCAAGCCTTCTCCGCTCGGGCTCGGGGCCGACAAGGCGCGCAAGCGGGAGCGGCCGCGAGCCGGTGTGACGATCGTGCGGGACAGCTTCGGCGTCGCTCACGTCACCGGCAAGACCGAGGTCGACGTCGCCTTCGGCGCAGGCTGGGTCACGGCGGCCGACCGCGGGCTCCTGCTGCAGCTCATCCGCGGGCCGGCGCGCGCCGCCGCTCTCGATGTTCCGGGTCTCGACCCGCTTGCTCTCGCGCTCTCTGGGCGCACATTCGTGCCGAGCGCGGAGGCGGAGGCGTTTCTCTCGAACCAGCTCGATGCGCTTCGCGCGCAAGGAGCAGCCGGGCCGCGGCTTCTGGCGATCGTCAACGGCTATGCGGCCGGAGTCAACGCGTGGTACCGGGCCAAGGGCATTCCCGCGGCGCGTTTCACCGCGAACGACGTCGTCGCCTCGGCGGCCCTCATCGCCGCTCGGTTCGGCGCGAACGGGGGCCAGGAGGTGGAGAACGCTATGTTCCTGCACGCGCTCAATGGCCGGCTGGGTGAATCCCAAGCGCGACGTGTGTTCGCCGATCTCCACGACTCGAACGACTCGGAGGCGCCGGTGTCGGTTCCGGGAGCCTTCTCCTACGAGCTCCCGAGCAGCACATCGCCGGGCAGCGTGATCGTGGACGACGGGAGCTTCGTCGGGGCGCCCTTCGAGCAGCCACCCTTTGCCTCGAACGCCCTTCTCGTCTCCGCGAAACGCTCCGAGACAGGACATCCGCTCTTCGTCGCCGGTCCGCAGGTCGGATACTTCTTCCCGCAGTTCTTCGCCGAGATGGAGCTCGAGGGCGCCAGTTTCGCCACGCGCGGCGCGGTCTTTCCCGGGCTTCCGTTCGTCGTCATCGGACGCGGGCCGGACTTCGCCTGGAGCGCGACCTCGTCGCAGGCGGACAACATCGACCTCTTCGTCGAGACGCTTTGCACGGACGATCGGCACTACGTCTACCGGGGCCAATGCACGGCGATGCGGCTCTTCTTCGCCGGAACGCTCAGAGGGCAAGGCGCGCCGGACCAGCCCGTCTCCTACCTGGAGACGACGCACGGTCCCGTCGTCGGCTATGCGACCGTGGCGGGAAAGCGGGTCGCGATCTCGAGCCAGCGCTCAACTCGTGGTCGCGAGCTCCTGAGCTCGAAGCCGTTCTACGAGCTCAACACGGGCCGGGTCAGCTCCGCGCGGCGCTTCCTCCAGTCGATGAGCGCGGTCGAGTTCAGCTTCAATTGGTTCTACGCGGACGATCGGGACATCGCCTTCTTCTCGAGCGGGCGACTCCCACTGAGGGCGCCCGGAACCGAGCCTGCGCTGCCCACGGTCGGCACGGGCGAGTACGACTGGCGTGGATTCCTGCCCTTCGCGGGGCATGCTCAAGCGGTCAACCCGCCCTCGGGTCTGATTCTCAACTGGAACAACAAGCCGGCCGCCGAGGTCGGCTCCGCCGACTCGAACTTCGCGTACGGGTCCGTGCATCGCGTCGAGCTGCTGCGCAGCGCTCTGGCGGTGCGTCGCAAGCACACGCTCGCAAGCGTCACCGGGGCGATGAACGCTGCGGCCACCCAGGATCTGCGCGCGACAGACGCGTGGCCCGCGCTCAGAGCAGTGCTGCGCACCGGAAACGCGCCGAGCGCGCGGGCGGAGGCGGCGGTCAGCCTCGTCGACTCGTGGCGTGTGGCGGGGTCGAGCAGGCTCGACCGCGACCTCGACGGCAAGATCGACGACCCGGGAGCCGCCGTCCTCGATGCGGCCTGGCCGCGGCTGGCCGACGCGGTGATGTCCCCCGTTCTGGGCCCGCTCGTCGATCGCCTCGCGCGGCTCATGGGCCGTAGCGATGACCCGGGCCCGAGCGGCTCCGCCTATGTCTCGGGCTGGTACGGCTACGTCGACAAGGACCTGAGATCACTGCTCGATCAGCCGGTTCGGACGCCGTACTCGCGGCGCTACTGCGGCGCAGGAGTGCTCGCAACCTGCCGCGACGCGCTGTGGGGAGCGATCGACGCCGCTGCCGCCGAACTTGAGAGATCGCAGGGTCCGGCGCCATCCGCTTGGCGCGCGGACGCCGTACGGGAGCGCATCAGATTCGTCTCCGGCGTGCTGCCGGACACGATGCGCTGGACGAACCGCCCGACCTTCCAGCAGGTCATCTCGTTCTCCGGCCATCGGCCTCGCGGTTAAGCAAACGAGCTTCTCGTCCGGAGGCAACACGAGGTGCCAAGTGACACAGTGTCACAAGGCGGCTTTGCAGGCGTTTGATCGTGGTGCTCCTAGTGACACAGTGTCACTAGGAGCATCTCGCCTACGAGCGTATGAGGTCGCGCTAGGCTCAGGCTCGATGACGAAGAAGCGCTATCTGCTGGCCCCCGGCCCGACCCCGGTCCCGCCCGAGGTGCTCGCTGCCGGCGCCGAGCCCGTTCTCCACCATCGCGGGCCCGACTTTCGCGCGCTCGTGACGCGCCTCCTCGGCCGGCTGCAGAACGTGTGCCGGACGCAGAACGACGTCCTCGTGTTCACCGCGTCCGGGTCGGGAGCGTTCGAGTCCGCGGTCGTGAACCTGCTCTCCTCGGGCGAGCGCGTGCTCGCCGTGTCGGCGGGCGAGTTCGGTGAGCGCTGGGCCGCCACCGCCGCCACGTACGGTGCAGACGTCCACGACCTGCGCTACTCCTGGGGCGAGACCCCGACGCCAGAGGACGTCCGCAGTCGAGTCGAGGAAACGGGCGCCGAGGTGGTCTTCGTCGTCCACTCTGAGACCTCGACCGGCGTCGTCTCCGACGTGCAAGCGCTCGCCGCTGCCGCTCGTGACGCAGGCGCTCTCACCGTGATCGACGCGGTGTCGAGCCTGGGGGCGGTACCGCTCGAGACCGACGCGTGGGGTCTCGACGTCGTCGTCGCCGGATCGCAGAAGGCGTTGATGACACCGCCCGGGCTCTCGCTCACCACCGTGTCTCCTCGAGCGTGGGAACGCTGCGCTCGCACGACGACGCCGCGGGTGTACTTCGACTGGGCGAAGCTGCGCGCGTCGCTCGAGAGTGGGACGACACCGTTCACGCCGGCTGTCTCGCTCGTGGTCTCGTTGGACAAAGCGCTCGAGATGCTGCTCGAGGAGGGCCTGGAAGCGGCGTTCGCACGTCACGCCGCTCTGGGACGCGCCTGCCGAGAAGGGGCGAAGGCGATGGGCCTGACGTTGTTCTCTCCCGACGAGGAGCGATCGGCGATCGTCACCGCGATCCTGACTCCGGACGGTGTGGATGCGCGCGAGCTCGTTCTGGCGCTTCGGGAGCGTTTCGGGATCACGGTCGCGGGCGGACACGGAGACCTTGCGCCGCGAATGCTCCGGATCGGACACATCGGCTACTACGACGTCTTCGACATCACGACCGCGCTTTCCGCCCTGGAGGCGCTCCTCGCCGAGCGCGGCGCGGAGATCGAGCGCGGCGTCGCCGTTACCCGCGCGCTCGACGCGTACCGGCACGTTGTCAGTGTCTGAGCCAAGATCGCGCGTCCTGATCCGGGAGCCGATCGCCGAGTCCGGGCTCGACCTCTTGCGGGCGCGGTTCGAGGTCGTGGAGGATGGGGACTCCGATCTGGGGTCGATCATCGGCGAGTTCGATGCCATCGTCGTCCGCTCGGGGACGGCGATCGACGCGGCGCTGATCGGCCAGGCGACCCGGTTGAAGGTCATCGGCCGCGCTGGGGTGGGCGTGGACAACGTCGACGTCGACGCCGCTACGAGGCGCGGGATCGTCGTTGCCAACGCCCCCGGGGCGACCGTCGTCTCCGCGGCCGAGCACACGATCGCCCTTCTCCTGGCGGTCGCGCGCAACATTCCCCAGGCGCATGCCGCGCTCACGGCCGGGAGGTGGGAGCGCGCGCGCTTCGCCGGCATCGAGCTCGCGGGGAAGACACTGGGCGTGTTGGGATTCGGCCGGATCGGCTGGCAGGTCTCGCGCCGAGCGCTCGGTCTCGGCATGCGGGTGATCGCCCATGACCCGTATGTCGCCCTCGACCGCTTTCGAGAGATGGGGGTGGAATCGGCGCCTACGCCCGAGGACGTCTACGCGGAAGCGGACCTGATCACGCTTCATCTTCCGCTGAACGGCGAGACGCGGGGGCTCATCGGCGCGGACGCGTTCGCGCGCATGCGCGACGGCGTTCGCATCGTGAACGCCGCTCGAGGCGGCCTGATCAACGAGGACGCGCTCGGGGATGCAGTGCGCTCGGGGAAGGTCGCGGGGGCAGCGCTCGACGTGTTCGAGTCGGAGCCGTATTCGGGGCCGCTGCTCGGGCTCGAGCGGATCGTCGTGACGCCGCATCTCGCGGGCTCGACCACGGAAGCGCAGGATCGGGCCGGGCTGATCATCGCCGAGCAGGTGGCCGCGGCTCTCGATGGCGAGCTCGTCCGGACCGCGGTGAACATCCCCGTCGTCGAGCAGGCCGACCTGGAGGTGCTCGGCGCGTTCATTCCGCTCGCCGCGAAGCTCGGAAGACTCGCGATCGCGCTGATCGCAGGGCGCCCCGACCGGATCGTGGTGGCTGCCCACGGGCCGCTTTCCGAATACGACACCCGCCTGCTCACGGTCGCCGCTCTCAACGGCGCCTTCCAGGATCGCGTCGACCAGACCGTGAACTACGTGAACGCGCCGGTGATCGCCGCGGAGCGAGGCATCGACGTGTCCGAGCAGCGCTTTCCCGCTTCCAAGCACTACACGAACCTCGTCCGCGTGGTCGTCGCGGGAGAGGGGCGGGAGATCGAAGTCTCCGGAACGACGATCGGCCCCGAGCCCCGGTTGTTCCTCGCAGGAGCGCTGGGGTTCGCGATCGACATCGAGCTAGCGCCGCAAATGGCGTTTCTCGTCTACGACGACGTGCCCGGCGTGATCGGGAGGGTCGGCGCCATGTTCGGCGAGGCCGGCGTCAACATCGCGAACATGGCGGTCTCGCGCACGAAGGAGGGCGGCAAGGCGCTGATGGCCTTCTCGATCGACGGCGCGCCTCCAGCAGAGCTCGTCGAGCGCGTCGCCGCCTCGGGCTTCGACGAGTCCCGCTTCATCACGCTCGCGTAAGGGCGAGACTCGGCTCGCCCCTACGATCCTCCGGCCGGTAGGTTTCCGCCGTGGTGGCGGCCTGGCCGGAGCCCGTCGCGCGGGTCTCCTCCTTCTTGCGCGAGGCCGGCGCCGAGGCACGGATCGAGGAGTTCGCCGAGGGGGCGTCCACCGCGGCAGACGCCGCTCGAGCGGTGGGATGCGGTCTCGATCAGATCGTGAAGTCGCTCGTCTTTCGCTGTGACGACCGGCCGGTCGTCGCGCTCGTCCCGGGCGACCGCCGGGGAGATCCCGAGAAGGTGGCGCGTGCCGCCGGATCGGAGTCGGCACGTGTCGCTTCCGCGCAGGAGGTCAAGCAGGCCACGGGCTTCGCGCCCGGCGCCGTCGCTCCCTTCCCGCTCCCGCAGGTGGACCTGATCCTCTTGGAGCGCACGCTGCTCAGGCACCCGCTCGTCTGGGTGGGCGCGGGCTCCCCGAGTCACCTGGTCGGCCTTCCGCCGGCCGAGCTCGGCAGATTGGCCCGCGCCCGACCCGCCGACGTCGTCAAGGACTACGATTTGCCTCGAGAAAAGGAGAGCTGACTCGATGCGAGAGACCGAGAAGATCTGGGTGAACGGCGACCTCGTCGACTGGGCGGACGCGAAGGTCCACGTCGGCATCCATGGGCTCCACTATGGATCCGGTGTTTTCGAGGGGATCCGTTGCTACGAGACGGCGAAGGGCCCGGCGGTCTTTCGCCTGCTGGATCATCTGCAGCGCCTCCAGGACTCGGCCAAGGTGCTGTACATGGACCTGCCGTACTCGATCGCGGAGTTGCGCGCCGCGACCCACGAGCTCGTCGCGGCGAACGGCCTGCCCACCTGCTACGTGCGTCCGATCGCCTTCTACGGCTATGGAGAGCTCGGAGTCGCGACGACGGGAAATCCGGTGGATGTCGTCATCATCAGCTTTCCGTGGGGCGCCTATCTCGGTGAGGAAGGGCAAGGCGCCGGTATCTCGACGATGGTCTCGAGCTGGGAGCGAGTCGGGCCGAACGTGATCCCGCACGTCGCCAAAGCCACAGGGATCTACCTGAACTCGATGCTGGCGACGACCGAGGCACGCAGAGCGGGCTACGACGAGGCGATCATGCTCTCCGGCGACGGTTACGTCGCCGATGGGCCGGGCGAGAACATCTTCGTCGTCAAGAACGGCCGGATCCAGACGCCGCCACTCTCGCTGTCGATCCTCCCAGGGATCACCCGGGACACGATCATCCACCTCGCAAGCGCTCTCGGCTACTCCGTGGAGGAGACGCTGCTCATCCGCACCGATCTCTACCTCGCCGACGAGGTGTTCATGGTCGGGACGGCGACGGAGGTCGCGCCCGTCCGCTCCGTCGACGGTCGTGAGATCGGAGTCGGGCCGATCACGCTCGAGCTGCAGAAGGCGTACCTCGACGTCGTCAACGGCAGAGACCCGCGCTGGAGCGACTGGCTCGACGTGGTCGAGACGGCGCGCGCCCCAGCAGAGGTTTGAGCTGACCATTACCCGGCAGGTCGCACTCTCGAGCCCCTGGCTCGACGAGCGGGAGGCCGAGCTCGTCGCCGACGTACTGCGCTCGGGACGTCTGTCGCTCGGCCCCACGATCGACCGCTTCGAGGAGGCCTTCGCCGATGCGGTCGAAGCGCCCCACGCGGCCGCTGTCTCGAGCGGGACCGCTGGGCTTCATCTCCTCTGCATAGCAGCCGGCGTCGGTCCCGGAGACGAGGTCATCACCTCGCCCTACTCCTTCGTGGCATCCGCGAACTGCGCGATCTACGAGGGTGGGACGCCGGTGTTCGCGGATATCGACCCGCGCACGCTCAATCTCGCCCCGGAGGCCGTCGAGGCTGCGGTGACCGGTCGGACACGGGCCGTTGTCGCCGTGGACATCTACGGCTACCCGTGCGAGCTCGACGACCTGCGCGCGATCTGCGAGCGGCACGGGCTCGCGCTCATCCAGGATGCGTGCGAGGCGCTCGGAGCCCGCTACCGGGGACAGCTGCTCGGGTCGCACGGGCCATCGGCGGTGTTCGCCTTCTATCCGAACAAGCAGATCACGACCGGCGAAGGCGGCATGGTCACGACCCATTCCGAGGACGAAGCGCGCTTGCTCCGCAGCCTGCGAAACCAGGGCCGGGCGGACTCGGGTGGCTGGCTGGAGCACGCTCGCCTCGGGTTCAACTACCGGATCGACGACGTGCGCGCGGCGATCGGCCTCGGTCAGCTCGAGAAGCTCGACGAGATCCTGACAAGAAGAGGCGCTGTCGCCGCGCGCTACGCGGATTTGCTCGAGGGCATCGAGGGACTCGAGCTTCCGTGCCCGGATGACGACCTGCACGAGCGGTCGTGGTTCGTCTACGTCGTGACGCTCCCCTCCGGAGCCGACCGCGAGCAGGTGATCGAGTCCCTCGCTGCCCACGGCGTCCAGACGGCGCGGTATCTGCCCTGCATCCACCTGCAGTCGTACATGCAGGAGCGGTACGGCTTTCGCGCGGGTCTCTGCCCGGTCGCGGAGGATATGAGCGCGCGCACGCTCGCGCTGCCCTTTCACGCGTTGCTCGAGGAGGAGGATCAGGAGCACGTGGCCGCGGCGCTTCGCGCGTCGTTAGATCATTGATGCCGCGACCCAGCCAGGGCGAGGCGCTGATCGCGTGGGCGCTGTTCGCGGTGGTGACGCTCGCGGTTCTCGTCACCTACAGCCGGCTCGAGCCCTCCGAGCTCTACAACGTCTCGCACGATGGCCTTGCGGGCGGGATGAGCCGGGCGCTAGTGCTTCTCAACTTCCCCGTCGCTCTCGGCGCGATCGCTCTCGCCCTGCTCGCCGTCGCGGCTCTGCCAAGACGGGCGTGGCTCGTTGTGGGACCCGCGATCGCGCTCTCGGCCGGCGTCGCGGTGACCGTCGACCAGAACGATCTGGACGCTCGCTGGGTCAACGCGCTGCCTGCGCTCGGCGTCGTGCTCGCGCTCTCACTCACCGCCGCCGCCGCCAGCCGCGCTGGTGTCTCGCTCACGCCGTGGCACGGAAGCGACCGCACGCGAGTCATCCTCGCGGTCGCCACCATCCTCCTGTCGCTGCCATGGCTGGCCGCCGAGCTCGGGTTTCACCTGCCGGGCGATGTCTTTCTCGGCGAGGAGCCGTATCCGGAGAGCGACGGCAGCGTGATCGCCGCCGTCCATCTCGGCCATCACCACGGCGGCGACGGAGCGCTCCTGATCTTGACGGCCTTGCTCCTGTCCCGCGTTCGGATCGCGCCGGGCTTCCTTCGTGTCGTCTCCACCGGCTACCTGGGGACGATGTTCGCCTACGGCGCCGTCAACCTCGCCCAAGACCTGTGGCGCGAGCAGCTCGTCAAGCGCGGGTGGACCGATGTGGACATCCCGCCGGCGCTCGTGCCGGGACTGCGTCCCGTCTGGCTCGTGATCGTCGTCCTGGCCGCGATCGCCACGCTCCTCCTGCTGCGCGAGAGCAATCGCCACGAGGCCCTTCCCGCACATGCGTAGACGCCCTTCGACGTGGCCCGCGCTCGTGCGCTCCCAGGTGCGGCTCCCGCTCGCGCTGGCGGCCGCGTACGGCGGTCGCGTGCTCGGGAGCATCGTCCGCGTGCTCGTCGGGAAAGCGCGCGAGGACGAGGCGATCGTCGGCGGCGTGGCGGCATCCGTGATCCGACCGGGGCGTGGCGAAGGGCCGTGGCCGGCGGTCATCCTCTTCCCTGGGATAACGAGGCGCGGACGCGCGCATCCGGGCCTCGTCGCCATCGCACGCGGCCTCGCGGCGTCCGGCCGGCTGGCGATCCTCGTCGAGCCCGAGGGTTTGGCCACAGGGGAGCTGACGCCCACATCGGTTCTGCAGGCGCGAGCCGCGGTCGAGGGGGCGCTTTCCCGGACGGACGTCGCGCACGGCCACGTAGCGCTCGTCGGCGTGTCGGGGGGAGGAACGCTCGCGCTTCTCACCGCAGCCGCTCCGAGCTTGGCCGAGCGGGTTTCGATCGTCCTCGCGCTCGCGCCGCTCAACGACGTCTCCGAGGCGATCCGCGTCATCACGACCGGGGTGTACCGCGACGGCGAGACGCTCGTGCCGTTCGTCTCCGGCGACTTCTTCAAGCTCGTCATCGCCAAGTCGGTGATCTCCTGCCTTCCGCCGGGAGAAGAGCGCACGGCGCTTCGCGCGCGCTTGCAATCTCTGGACGACTATGCGGCCGAGCCTCTCGCATGCCTGCGCGAGTGGCCCCGACACGGGTTGGGGAGCTCTGCGCGCGCGGCCGTCGAGCTGCTCTCGAACGAGGCGTCCGAGCGTTTCGACGATCTCTACGCTGCGCTCCCGGAGGCGCTCCGAGCCGGAGTCGAGCTGCTGTCTCCGATCATCGTCGCCAGCCGGCTCGAGGCGCCGGTCGAGCTCGTCGTCGCTCGCGCGGACAAGTACATCTCGTTGGCTGACGCGCTCGCGTTCGCAGAGGCATGCCCGACCGCGAGGCTCACCATTCTCGAGTCGCTCACACACGTCGTCCCGACACTCTCGCCAGCCGCCGCGCGCGACCTGGCGCGGTTCGACGGCATCCTCGTACGCCTCTTAGCAACGTCATACTCCGGGCGGTGACGCCCGCCCGCATGGTCTTCCTCGGCTTCGGCAAGTACGCGCGCGCGGACAAGATCTACGCGCTCGAGCCGCTCGTCGGCGACGATCGCGGAGGCGGAAGGCGGACGCGGGTCTGGATCGAAGGGGTCGCGGAAGCGGTCGTCGCGTCTCGCACCGAGCGCACGATCCTGCACGACATGGGGCACGAGGGCGGGGACTCGGTCGTCCTCGACCAGGCGCTCGACCTCGCGGAGCG
>JACCTK010000022.1 GCA_013812465.1 Actinomycetota bacterium | reverse complement strand
CGGGCGGACGCAGATCCAGCTCCACTCCTCCGACTTCAGCGAGGACGAACTGGTCGCTCTCGTGGAGAAGCTCGTGCCCGCGCCGACGGAGCCACGGGGACGCGAGCTATGACGGACCTCGGCGAGCTTCTCTACCTGCTCTACGACGCGCACAGCCGTGTGCAAACGGTGCATGCCCACTACCGCTCGTGGGAGAACGAGTTGCTCAGCAGCCGAGCCTTCGACCGGAACTTCGAACGCGACGAGGGGTGGGAAGAGTACGAGCGGGGGCGCCCGACGCGGCCGCGCGAGTCGCGAGCAGAGCTGTGGCTCGAGTGGCCAGAGCGCGTACGGAAGGACACCCGCTCCACCGGTGACGGCGAGCACAACATCCTCGTCACCAAGGACGGCGAGCCCTGGCAGTATTTCCCCAAGTCCGGCGTCAATCGCCGAGTCGGCGGGAAGCCTCGCCACGTCGCGGGCATCGACGTCTTCGACCCGGCATTCCTCCTCACCGACCTTCGGCTCACGCCGCTCGGTCGCAAGGCAGTCGCAGGCAGGGACGCGATCGCCGTGCGCGTCGAACCGCGCGCGAGCCTGTGGGATCATGGCTTCACGCACCTCGACCTCCTCGAGGAGCTCACGGTCGACGGCGAGCGCGGAACACTTCTGTCCGGCGTCTGGCGCCTCGAGGGCGAGGAGATGCGCCGGTTCGAGTTCGAGCGGATCAGCTTCGACGAGCCGATCGACCCGGCCGCGTTCGTACCTGATGTGCCCGCCGAGCCGAGGTCGTGGGGAGCAGACTTCCCGAAGGCGAAACACGTGACGGTCGCCGAGGCTGCTGAGCTCGCCTCCTTCTCTGTGTGGGAGCTCCCCCACCTGCCGGAGGGATGGAGTTCGAGGGCCTGGTACGTGCCCGATCATCCGGAGCGGCCGGAGACGGTCGGGATCGAGTACGTCCGCCGCGACGCGACGGCACGTCTAGCGCTGGAGCAGCAGTCCGCTAGCAGCAGCGAGCAGCGGACTCGCATCGTTCGTGAGACCGTGGAGCGGAACGGCCGAAAGATCGAAGTGATGGGCGCGTATGGAGGCAGCAACGTCGAGGTCGAGCTCGAAGGGACGCACGTCCGCATCGATTCGCAACTCCCGATGGACAGCCTCGTGGACATCGCTGCGACGCTCGCGCGCGTCCGCTAACCTGCGGCGCGGCGCTGCACCGCTGCGCCCGGATCTCCTCCCGCCACTCGTCCACCACTCGGTTTAGCCGGCATCGCCAGCTTGCCCAGCGTCCGCGGCCGCTGCGAGCCTCGACGTTACACCGCCGCCGACCTGCCATGCTGGATCCACGACATGCTGAAGGACTTACGGCTACTGCTCACGTCGGCGCTGCTCGTGCTCGCACTGACCGGCGCGACACCCTCAGCGGCTGCGGAGCGCACGAAGCCGCCGAGGGCGACGCTCGCCACGTTTTCCGGTCTCTGGCTCGGCCATACGCGCCGCCTCACGATCACCCCGAGCGGCCGGGCACGAGAGCACATCGACGACGGGTGCTGCTCCCCGGTGATAAGTCTCTCGTTCCAGCTCTTGCAGCCGCAGGGGACGACCGATCACGCAAGGGTCAGCGTCCGTGTCACCTCGGTCAAGCTGTACAACGAAACGATTTACTGGGAGAACCGCGCGCGGCCGCGCGTCGGCCAGCAGGGGTGGCTTCGCCTGAAGGCGAACGTGCTCGCCGAATCGTTCACTGGGGTGACCTTCTGCCGCGGCCGAACGTCACGCTGCGGAGCGTAGGCGTTAACCGAGGCATGCGGCACCTCTCCTCTCGTCGGCGTCGCCGGGGCATCAGAACTGAACGCACGCTGGGGCCACGCGCTTACGGGTTGAGAAGGTGGCGCACTCCCTCGACGTTTGGCTCACTCCAGACGCTCAGCTTCAACGCGCTCGGGTCAGGTAAGCCTGCGTAGCCGGAGCCGTCCGGGTCGTAGACCTCGACCCCCGAGAGGTAGCCGTCGTCGGCGAAGAGCAGTACACCGACCAGCGTGCCCCCTGGGTCGCTCCCGTGAGCGTCGCTCGCAACGCCCTCCATCAGCTTGGCCGCTGGCAGACTCAGGTCGGGCTTGAGTGAGAACGACGGACAGCCGCAGGTGCACGAGAGGCCGCTTGTCCGTACCGTTTTGGCCTGTTCAAGCAGTGCCTCACGGCCTGGAAAGGATCGCGTCAGCAGCAAGTCGAGCACGCCGCGTTCCCGGGCCGTCAGCTCACGCGTCTCCATGCCAAGCAGCGTAACGGCCGACGACGAGGCCGTCGCACAATCTGGCCGGACTCGCCCTAGTAGGGGACGTCGCGATTGCTGAGATCGGGCGCGAACAGCCGCCGGGAGGGACCTCCGGCCGGGCCCCTTAGAAAATCTCTACCCGCTCCGACTCCCTCGCGGCCCGCGCCAGCCCCCCACGCCAATCGTCCACCACTCCGAGAAAGGTTCCTCAGCGAGCGTCTGCGAGCCCGGCACTCAACGGCGCCGCCGCACCCCGCCACGCCGCTCCCGCCGGCGTGGACGCTCGGGCGGATACTCGCCCTGGGCGCGCTCGAGCGCTCCGACCTGCTCCTGGAACGCCTCGATCGCAGCCGCGAGCGCCTCACGCTCCGAGTCGGGGAAGGACTTCTTCGCCCGCTCGAGCAGCACGACGATCTCGCGGAGGTGGTGGGTGGCGAGGTGAAGGCTCGTCCGCTGCAGCTCAAGCCAGCCCTCGTCAGTGACGGCACGGCGGAAGCTGACGGCCCAGGGCTCCTCGCTCGCCGCCTTCCAGCCCGGGCTCTTCGGCAGGGGCTCCCTGCCGGTCAACCAGCGCCGGTAGCGTCCGCGCGGCACTGGCCGGTGAGCGGTGGCGGCGACTGGCTCGTCGCCGGCGACGAAGGCGCCGGCGAGCAGGACGAGCGGCGTCGTGTTCAGGGCGGCAGCGAGCGCGACCAGGTCATCGACGCTGATCGCACGGGCCCCTCGCTCGATCGCCGAGAGCTTCGTCTGCGTGAGCGGGTAGCCGAGGGCAGCTAGCTAGCTGCCGTGCCAGCTCGCGCTGTGACCAGCGAAGCTGCTCTCGCCGAGCCTGCAGCGAACGCGCCAGCAGCTGCTCGGGTCGGATCCCGCGCAGGCGCTCCAGCTCGGGCTCGTCCGGGCTGAGGCTGACGAACTGCCAGTTCGCCCGCTGCTCCAGCAGGCGCAGCGCCAGCTGATGGGGGAAGGTCGCCTCCTCCCCGCGCGCGAGGGTGACCGTGCCGGCGTCGGGCAGGTCGACCTCGACCCAGCTGTGCGCGCCGATATACCTGAGTCGCA
>JACCTK010000417.1 GCA_013812465.1 Actinomycetota bacterium | reverse complement strand
GGGGCGGTCGATCTAGGCAAGATCATGGCCTTCCTTCGCGAGCGGCTGCCTCCTGACGCGATCCAGACCTGCGGCGCGGGTAACTTCACAGTCTGGGCGCACCGCTTCGCCGAGTTCACGCAGTACGGGACACAGGTGTGCCCTCGTAGCGGCTCAATGGGGTACGGCATCGCGGCGGGAGTTGCGGCAAAGCTCGTCCACCCGGACCGGGTCGTCGTCTGCTTCACCGGCGACGGCGACTTCGTGATGAGCTCGCCCGAGTTCGCCACCGCGGTGCAGTACAAGCTCCCGATCCTCGTGCTCCTCGTCAACAACGGCATGTACGCGACCATTCGGATGCACCAGGAGCGGCTTTTTCCGGGGCGGGTCATCGGTACGAGCCTCGAGAACCCCGACTTCCCCGCGCTCGCGCTGGCCTACGGCGGCTTCGGAGAGCGCGTCGAGCGGACGGAGGACTTCGAGGCCGCGTTCGGGCGTGCGCTCGCGTCCGGCAAGCCCGCGCTCCTCGAACTTCCGGTCGACCCCGAGCGCATCAGCCCCAGGATCAAGCTCAGCGATCTGCAGAAGGGCGCGGGATGATGCGCGAGGAGATCCGCGTCGAGGGCCAGGCCGAGCCCATCTCCCACTTCACCGACGCCGTTCGGGCGGGCGAGCTGCTGTTCGTCTCCGGGATTCTCGCGGTCGATGGCGATGGCGATCTCGTAGGGGGAGACGACGTCGTGGAGCAGACGAGGCAAGTCTTCCGGAACATGGGCGAGGTGCTGGTCGCGGCCGGGTGCGGGTTCGCCGATGTCGTCAAGGTCACGGTCTTCCTCACCGACATCGGTGATCGGCCGAGGATCAATCCTGTGCGACAACAGGTCTTCGGCGACGCGCGACCGGCGAGCACGCTCGTCGAGGTTTCGCGCCTGGTCGTCGAAGGAGCGAAGGTCGAGATCGAGTGCGTAGCTCTCGTGCCCTCGTGAGCGACGATCCCTGGAATGCGTTCATCACCCGGGTCGAGCCCGATGCGCCTCGTCCTGGGCCCTTGTCCGGACTGAGGCTCGCCGTCAAGGACCTGTTCGACACCGCGGGAGTGCGCACCACCTACGGGTCGGGCCTCTATGCCAACCACATTCCCACGCGGACGGCCGTAGCCGCGCAGCGGCTGCTCGACGCCGGGGCGGTGCTCGTGGGCAAGACCAACCTCACGGAGTTCGCCTGGGGCGTGCTCGGGGACAACCAGTGGCACGGCGTGTGTCGAAATCCGACCCGGCCCGGACTGACGACTGGAGGCTCCTCGAGCGGCTCGGCGGCGGCGCTCGCGGCCGGACTCTGTGACCTCGCGCTCGGCACGGACACCGGCTGCTCGGTTCGGCTTCCGTCGGCGGCGTGCGATGTCGTCGGGCTGAAGTCGCAGTGGGGGCTCATCTCTCTGGAGGGCGTGTTTCCGCTCTGCCCCATGCTCGACACGGTCGGCCCCATGGCGCGAAGCGTGGCCGAGGTCGCGCTCACCTGGTCGGTTCTGACCGATCGCCCCGTTCCCGAGCCCGTCCTGGCCGGGCTGACCGTCGGCCTCCTTCGGCAACCACCCGGTATCGGAGATGGCCGAATGACGGAGACGAGCGATGCCGCTGAGGCGTGGGTGGCCGACCTCGAGCGACTCGGCGCGCGTGTGGTCGAAGCACGGATACCGGAGCCCGAGGCGAACACGTGGCCGCAGTTCCAGCACGAGGCGCTGCAGTCGCACGCAGCGACCTTTCCCAGCCGCGCGGACGAGTACGGGGTTGTCATGAGGAAAAAGCTCGAAGCAGCGCGCCGCGCGACCGCGGAGGAGATCGCGGCTGCCTACCGCGCGATCGAGACCTGGCGGAGCTACGAGCCGGAGGTGGACCTCTACGTCAGCCCGTGTTACGCGGTCGAGCTGCCGCCCGAGGACGCCGAGGAGCTCGAGGTTCGACTGCCTCTCACGTCCTTCCTGCGCTGGGTGAACCTCACGGGCTGGGCCGGTCTAGCGATCGGGAACATGCAGCTGATCGCACCTCGGGACGAGGTCGTCCTGGCCGCTGGGCTCGCCTGGGAGAACGCCTAATCGATTATCGAGCGCTTGCCCGTTGAAACTGCCGGAGCGGGTTGGTAGGTTCGTTTCGCCTGTGAGGGAGCGAGTCAGCGCCTGGGGCGTCGGGGGAACCGTGCCACGGATAGCCGCGGCAGCGCTGGTCGTATTCTCAATTCTGTACGTCATCGTGATTGCCAATCCGCCCGGCGAGTTCGGCGGCGGGGATTGGCGGACGACCAACTTCGGCTCGGCGGTCGACGATCCGAACGCGTTCATCGCCACGATCCTCGACGGGCTGACATTCGCGGGCTTGCTCTTCATCGTCGCAAGCGGCTTCTCGCTCATCTTCGGGCTCATGCGCGTCGTCAACATGGCGCACGGCGCCTTCTATCTGCTCGGCGGGTACGTCGCCTACGAGGTTCAGCAGCGAATGACGGGGTCCGGCTTCGGTCTCCAGTCGGGCGAGGTGAACACGCTCGAATGGGTCGTGCCGTGGCTCATCGCGATGGTGTGCATCGGCGTTTTCGGCCTCGGTGTGCAGCAGCTCCTTCTGCGCTGGAACCAGGGGCAGGACCTTCGGCAGGCGCTGATCACGATCGCGGTCTCCGTGATCGTCGCCGATCAGGTGATCGCGCACTTCCCGCGAACGGTTCCAGCAGGCACGCAGCGATTCGGGG
>JACCTK010000207.1 GCA_013812465.1 Actinomycetota bacterium | reverse complement strand
CTCGCTCGGAACCGGAGAGAGCACCGCCGGCCCGAGCGCGCACGCGCCTGCGTACACCTTCGCCTGGGGAAGGTAGAGCGGGTTCGCGCCCTCGATGTCACGGGAGGACACGTCGTTCCCGATCGTGACGCCCGCGATGTCGCCGTCCTCGCCGAGCACGAGGGCGATCTCCGGCTCGGGGACGTTCCAGGCGGAGTCCGAGCGGATGCCGATCGGCTCGCCAGGCCCGACCGTGCGGCGGCATCCCGCGTCCTTGAGGAAGAGCTCGGGCCGCTCGGCGTCGTAGACCAGGGAGTAGACGTCCTCGACGGCGCTCTCCTCGATCCGTGCGTCGCGCGAGCGCTCGTACGTCACTCCGGCGCACCAGACCTCGGACGGCTCGAGCGGAAGCAGGAGCTTGCACGGAGCGGCCAACGTGAGCCGGTCGGCGTCGAGCGCGCCCACACACCTGCCGCTCTCTGTCACGATCACGCCGCTCGAGACGACCCCGTGCTCGATGCCGTGCGGGCCGCGAACCCGGACGCGGAGCATCAGTAGACCGCCCGCCCGCCGGAGATGTCGTACGTGGCGCCAGTCGAGAACGAGCACTCCTCGCTCGCCAGCCAGCAGATGAGCGCGGCGACCTCGTCGGGGCTCCCCATCCGCCCCATCGGGATGCGCTCGACCATGTAGTCGATGTGCGCCTGCGAGACGCCTTCCAAGATCGGCGTCTCGATCACGGCGGGCGCCAAGCAGTTGACGAGAACCCCGGTCCGGGCGAGATCCTTCCCGATCGCCTTCGTCAGCGCGATCACCGCCGCTTTCGAGGCGGAATAGGCCGCGGCCATCGGGTTGCCCTCCTTGCCCGCGATCGAGGCGACGTTGACGATCCGGCCGTAGCCGCGCTCGACCATCCCGGGAGCGACGGTTCTGTTGCAGAAGAAGACGCCGTCCGTGTTGATCGCGAGCACGCGACGCCACTCTTCGTCCGAGATCTCCATGCTCGGAAGCGACTTGCCCGGTACCCCCGCTGAGCAGACGAGCACGTCGATCGGCCCGAGCTCCTTCTCGGCTCGCTGTACCGCAGCTTCGATGTCGGCGGACTCGGAGACGTCACCGCCGAGCGCGAGCACGCCGTCGGCCGACGCAGGCTGCAGGTCGAACGAGGCGACGGCGGCACCTTCGGACATGAGTCGCCTTGCGACCGCTGCGCCGATCCCGCTCGCTCCACCGGTGACGAGCGCAACGCGCCCGGAAAATCGATAATCGTTGCTCACGTGTGGGCCAAGCCTAGAGTCTGACGACATGGACTTCGATCCGAAGCGCGACTACCCGCTGGGAACGCAGAGGCCCGACCTGGTGTCGACCCCCGGTGGAATGCCCCTGACGGACGTCACGCTGGACTCGCTGCGAGCCGGGCGCATCGACGGGTCTGAGATTCGCGCAACCCCGGAGACGCTTCTCCTCCAGTCCCAGGTCGCTCGAGCGGCTGGACGAGAACCGCTGGCCGCGAGCCTGGAACGCGCCGCCGAGCTCGCTGCTGTTCCCGACGATCTCCTGCTCGCCGTCTATACGGCGCTCCGCCCCCGCCGGGCCACAACGGCACAGCTCGAGGACTGGGCCGCGCAGCTCGAGTCCCACGGAGCCGCGCGAACGGCGGGCTTCGTGCGGGAAGCCGCCGGCGCCTACGCCGAGCGAGGGCTCCTTGCCGATGCGTAGCCGGCGGTTCACCTCGCGCGAGAAGCGCGACTTGCACCGCGAGACGCTCGTCTCGCCGCTGCCCGAGCTCGGCTTGGTCGCTGCCGACGGGCCGCTCGACCCGGAGCCGGAGCTCGTGGTCGAAAATGGCGTCGTCGTCCGCATGGACGGCCGGCCTGCCGCCGAGTTCGACGTGATCGACCGTTTCGTCGTCGCACACGGGCTCGACCTCGAAGTCGCAGCCGAGGCCATGGCTCTCGATGACGCAGAGCTGGCGCGCAAGCTCGTAGACATCGGCGTCCCTCGCGCCGAGCTCGTCCGCCTCGCGCGCGGCCTCACCCCTGCAAAGCTCGCGCGCGTCATCGGCCTGCTCGACCCGGTCGAGCTGATGCTTGCGCTGAAGAAGCTCCGCGCGCGGCGCGCACCGGCGAACCAGGCGCACGTGACCAATCTCAAGGAGAGCCCGGCGCTGCTCGC
>JACCTK010000397.1 GCA_013812465.1 Actinomycetota bacterium | reverse complement strand
ACGATGCCTGGCACAGTGCTCAGATCACGTTGTGTTCCGGCCGGGGAGTCTCCTGCTCGAAGCGCTCGGCGGCGAGGGGCGAGACATCGACGAACGGCTGTCGGTCGAGGACGAGGTCGCGCACGATTTCCCCGACCGCGGGGGCCTGCATGAAGCCATGTCCCGAGAAGCCGGTGGCGTAGAAGAAACGCTCGAGGTTGGGCGCCTCGCCGACGAGCGCGTTGTGGTCGGGGGTGATCTCGTAGTAGCCCTTCCATCCGTGCGCGAGGCCCATGTCGAGAAAGGACGGCGCGCGCCGGGTCGCGACCTCGGTGACATGCTCGAGCCACGCGGGGTCGGTGGGGGCGTCGAAGCCAGGCGCCTGGTTCCGGTCGGACATGCCGATGAGGAGGCCGGGTCCTTCGCGATGGAAGTAGAAGCCGGTCGTGAAGTCCACCGTCAGCGGGATCGGATCGGGGAGCGCCTCGACCGGCGCGGTCGTCACGACCTCGCGGAAGACGGGCTCCATAGGAAGCTCGACTCCTGCCGTGCGCGCGAACGCCGGCGACCAGACGCCCGCCGCGCAGACGACCGTGTTCGTCTCGATCGTCCCCTGGTCGGTGATGACACCTCGGATCTGCTCCCCGTCCATCGCGACGGCGCTGGCGGCGCAGTCGGTCACCACCTTCGCGCCGTGGGCGCGTGCTCCACCGGCGTAGCCCTGCGCGACGGCCTCGGGGCTGGCGTGCCCGTCCAGCGCGCAGAAGGTGCCGGCCAAGACGCCGTCGAGCCCGGCCAGAGGGGAGAGTCTCCCGGCCTCGTCCGGCCCGACCAGGCGGCTCGGAACCCCGAGCTCGTTTTGCAGCGCGACGTTCTGCTCGAACCGCTCGACGTCCTCGGGACGGTCGAGCAGGAACAGATATCCGACCTGGCGGAAGTCGATCTCCCCACCCGGACGCTCGGCAAAGCGCAGGAATGCCTCGACGCCGCGGAGCCCGATCGCGATGTTCAGGGGATCCGAGAACTGCGTGCGGACGCCGCCCGCCGCCCTGCTCGTCGATCCGGAGGAGAGCGCATCGCGCTCGAGCAGGCAGACATCGACCTCGGCCTCGGCAAGGTGGAAGGCGATGCTCGTTCCGACGGCGCCCCCTCCCACCACGACGACTTGAGCGCGCGCGGGAACGCTCATCGACGCAGGAGGCTCCGGAGGAAGAAAAGCAGATTCGCGGGTCGCTCGGCCAGGCGTCGCATGAGATACGGGTACCAGTCGGGACCGAAGGGCGTCGCCACGAGCACCTTGTACCCCGCGGCGGCCACGCTTTGCTGAAGAGCGGGGCGCACGCCGTAGAGCATCTGCAGCTCGAAGCGGTCGCGGCCGATGCCCTCCCGCTCGGCGAACGCCTGCACGTGCCGGATGATGCGCTCGTCGTGGGTCGCCACGGCAACGTACGCGCCGCCCCGCAGCGCGCGCTCGACGAGGCGCGCATAGGCGCGGTCGACGTCGTCCTTCGCGGGGTATGCGACAGCAGGAAGCTCGAGGTAGGCGCCCTTGACGACGCGAACGTTGGGCGCGAGGGGAAGCAGTCGCTCGAGGTCGGCCGGGGAGCGATACAGATACGCCTGCACGACGACGCCGACATTCTCGTGTCCCGCGGCGCGGAGGCGCTCGTAGATCTCGAAGGTCGGCTCGACGAAGCTCGACTGCTCCATGTCGATTCGAACGAACTGACCGAGACGATTCGCGTGCGCCACGATGCGCTCGAGGTTGGCGTACGCATCCTCTTGGTCGAAGGACAGCCCGAGATGCGTGAGCTTGAGCGCGATATTGGCGCGCAGCTTCTCCTCTTCCAGCCGGTCGAGGATCGCTTTGTACTCCCGCACTGTCGCCGCCGCTCCGGCGGTATCGGGAATCGCCTCGCCGAGAAGCGTCGTGTTCGTGTGCAGTCCGGCGTCGTTCAGTCTTCGGAGGACTACAACACACTCGTCGAGCGTCTCCCCTGCGACGAAGCGCCCCGCGCCGAGCCTCATGCCGTATCGGTCCACGAGGCGCCGGAGCGCGCGGTTGTCGGCCGCACGCAGGATGGCGGCTCGCGAGAGCTTCGAGAGAGTCGAGGCGAGCACCCAGGCCACCTAATTCAAGGACGGGTCGGGCGGCATCAGCGCGAGGACGCCGAAGGGGCCGCCCTTGCGGAGTAGCACTGCGCTCCAGAGCTCGTCCGGCTCGACGGTGAAGACATCTTCCGCAAGCGCCGGTTCGACGATCCACGAGCCCTCCTCGAGCTCTCCGTCGAGCTGACCCGGCCCCCAGCCGGCGTACCCGGCGAAGACGCGTGCGCCTCGAAGCTCGCCCAGCTCCTCGGGATCGACCTCCGCCGGGAGGAATCCGACCGAGTCGAGGACGAGCGATCCGGCGCGGTCGGGCTCGGCGAAGTCGGCCAGCACCACGATCGCGGACGGCTGGACGGGGCCTCCGAAGTGAACCTGGTCGACACCGGCGGCCAGGGTCGAGAGCTCCGGTACCGCCTCGGCGACCGTCGCTTCCAAGGGTCGGTTGAGAATCAGCCCGAGCGCGCCCTCGTCCGAGTGCTCTCCGACCAGGACGACCGTGCGCCGGAAGTTCGGGTCGACGAGAGCCGGGCCCGCGATCAGGAGATGGCCTTTCAGAGACTGCATCGGCGTATCATCGCGGGATGGAGGGCATGTCTCGCGAGATCCGTCTGGTGGCCAGGCCGCGAGGCTTCCCGGATGAGGATCTCTTCGAGCTCGCGGAGACGCCTATTCCGGATCCGGGGGAGGGGCAGTTGCTCGTCCGCAACGCGTACTTCTCCGTCGACCCGTACATGCGCCCGCGGATGAACGACGTCCGCTCGTACGTCGCCCCCTTCACGCTCGGCGAGGCCATGACCGGTGGCGCCGTGGGCAGGGTCGCCGCGTCTCGCAACGACCGCTATGCGGAGGGAGACTGGGTGCTCCACGGACTGGGTTGGCGGGAATGGGCGCTCTCCGACGGCTCGGGCCTGCGCAAGATCGATCCCAAGGGCGCTCCAGTCTCCACCTCGCTGGGCGTGCTCGGAATGCCTGGATTCACCGCGTACTTCGGCTTCCACGAGCTGGGGCAGCCGAAGGAGGGGGAGACGGTCTTCGTCTCTGGCGCCGCAGGGGCGGTCGGCAGCACCGTCGGCCAGCTGGCGAAGATCGCCGGCTGTCGCGTTCTCGGCTCCGCAGGCTCGCCCGAGAAGGTGGCGTGGCTTCGAGAGCTCGGCTTCGACGAT
>JACCTK010000391.1 GCA_013812465.1 Actinomycetota bacterium | reverse complement strand
GCGTAGGGCAAGGCTTGCCTCGCCCTCCACGTTCCACCGGCACCCGAGGGCGAGGCAAGCCTCGCCCCTACTCCGTGATCTTGATGTCGAACCCGAACGGAAGGACCGGCCAGAGGACGACTGCTGCGACTGCGGTCAGCACCTTCGCGGTCGTTCCCAAGGTCTCGAAGTAGTCGTAGATCGCCGCCACGACCGCGCCCACGAGGATCCATACGGTCGGGACGAACAGCAGCCTGATTGCGAACATCGCGCTCTAGTGCCCGCTGCGAGGCGCCGCGAAACTCGCTGACCTCCGACTCATGCCGGCCCGTCGCCTGGGAGCCGCAGACCGTCCGCGAGCACCCGGAACGCCGGCACGGGATCGTGCTCGGCTGTCGCGACGACGAGCACCGCCGCGTGCTCCTCGCCCGCAAGGGCGCTGACGAGGAGCTCGAGCCCCGCCGCCAGCGCGAACGCCTTGTGCGCCTGCTCGCCGCCGAAGGGCCGGAGCTCCTCGGGTTGCGCGCGGCCCGCGAGCACGTCTCCGTACGTCACGGCGCCCATGGACACATCCGCTACTAACGGGCGCCCGTCGCTCGACGGGATCGCGATCGCCAAGGGATTGGTTCCCGTGAGAGGTAGGCCCCCGCGTGGATGGGGAAGCCGCCGCGGTGAGGTCGCAGTCAGCGCCGCGACGAGCCCGCCTTCGGCGAGTCGCCGCACCCAATACCCGAGAACGCCGCTCGGGAAGCAGCGCTCAGCGACGATCAGCCGCGCGCGTGCAGGCGGGCTGCCGAGCGTTGCCCGCACGATCTCCTCGAGCACGAGGTAGCCCAGTGCGCCACCACCCTGCCAGCGCTCGAATCCCTCCTCGGCGACCACTCGCGAGGGCCGGCCATCGGGATCGAACTCAATCGTCTCCAGCCACGCGATCCGGGAGTAGCCGTGTCCCGCCTTCCCCCGCCGCTCTGCGTCCTCGAAGTGGGCGACTATGGCGCCGGCAGCGTCGTCGCCCAGGCCGAGCGCCGCCAGCCGGGTCCGGGCCTCCTCGCGCTTCACCGAAGGGAAGCTAGAGGACGGTGAGCGGCTTGCGGATCGTCCCCGCGCGGGACGCGGCCACCGACTTCGCCAGCGCGAGAATCGCCTGCGCGGCCTCAGAGTCCGGCGCGACCTCGAGCACCGGCGTTCCGTCGTCGGCCGCCTCACGCAGCACGGGATCGAGGGGGATCCGCGCCAGGAGCGTCGTCCCGATCTCATCGGCAAGCGCTTGGCCGCCGCCCGACCCGAAGAGCTCTTGCCCGGTGCCGACGAGATACGACATGTTCTCGACCGCGCCCACGATCCGCATTCCGGTCTTCTGCGCCATCTGCGCAGCGCGCACGGCCACCTGCTGCGCGGCCGGTTGCGGAGTCGTCACGATGAGCGCCTCGGCGCGCGGGAGAAGCTGACCGAGCGACATCGCGACGTCGCCGGTTCCCGGGGGCATGTCGATGAGGAGCGTGTCGAGATCGCCCCAATGGACATCCGAGAGGAACTGCTCGAGCGCTTTGTGCAGCATCGGCCCGCGCCACATGATCGGCGCGTTTTCCTCGAGGAAGAACCCAATCGACATCACCTTGAGATCGCCACGAACGGGCGGCACCATCATCTCGTCCACGGCGATCGGCTTCTGGTGGATGCCGAGCATGTGCGGAATCGAGTGCCCGTAGACATCCCCATCGAGGACTCCGACCTCCTCGTCGAGCGTGGAGAGCGCGTACGCGAGGTTGACGGTGAGCGTCGACTTGCCGACCCCACCTTTGCCCGACGCGACGGCGATGACGCGCGTCTTGGGGGAGAGCGAGATCGTCCTCTCCTTTCCTTCGCGCCCGCCTTGCAGGCGCGAGACGAGCGCGGCCTTCTCCTGCGGGCTCATCACGTCGAAGCCGAGCCGCACCGAGGTCACGCCCTCGACCGCTCCAACGGCCTTACCCACCTGCTCCTCGAACGAGTGCCGGAGTGGACAGCCGACGACGGTGAGCGCGATCGTCACCGAGACCGCGCCGTCGTCCTCGATCAGGACGTCGCGAACCATGTCGAGCTCGGTCACCGGTTTGCGGATCTCCGGATCGATGACC
>JACCTK010000387.1 GCA_013812465.1 Actinomycetota bacterium | reverse complement strand
AGGGCGTGATCGAGGTTCGCTCCGGCAGTGGCCTTCGTGTCGCCGCCGTGAACGCCACCACCGTGAGCGAGTCGATGAGCCTGTATCTGCGCGGCGGCACTCTCGACTTCGAGAAGGTGCAGGAGGTGCGCGCTCTCCTCGAGGTGCACCTGGCGGGTCTCGCCGCCGAGCGCGCGTCCGAGGACGATGTCGCCTCGCTGCGCGAGATCCATACGCGCATACAGGACGAGACCTCCGATGTCGAAGCGGCGGCCCGCGACGATCTCGAGTTCCACCGCCTCATAGCCCGTGCCACCCACAACGAGCTCTTCCTTCTGCTGCTGGACTCGATCGGGAGCTCGCTCATCGACATCCGGCGCTCGAACTTCGCGTCCGGGTCGATTCCGATGACGCTGAGCCAGCATCAGGCGATCCTTGAGCGGATCGCCGCGCACGACCCCGAGGGAGCACGCGCGGCGATGACCACCCATCTCGACGGCGTCGCGTCGTTCTGGCGCGAGCATCTGGATGGAGTAGCCGCTACCGACGGGGACGCGAACGGGTGACGCAGCTCCGCCGCCTCGACCACGTGGCGTTGGTCGTTCGGGACACCGACGAAGCGCTGCGCTTCTACCGCGACCGTCTCGGGCTCCGGGTCGCCTCGAGCGAGGAGATACCGGTGCCGCACGTCCGGCTCACGCACCTCGACGCAGGGAATGCGTACATTCAGCTCATCGAGCCGCTCCAGCTCGACTCGCCGCTCCAGACCTGGCTCGACGAGCACGGCGAGGGGCTGCACCACCTGTGCTTCGGCGTCGACGACGTCGAGGCCGCCGTCTCCGACTTGAGCGACGACGGGAACCCGGTCGCACTTGGCTCGGGCCGGGGCCGCGTCTCGGGCTTCGTCACGACGGCCGAGAGCCACGGCGTGTCGATCGAGTGCGCCGAGTTTGTCAAGGCCGACGACGTCGACGGGACGGCGGGCTGGCTCGACGGCCGGACAACGTGAACTGACCACAGACCTGAGTGAGGGCTAATCGTGCCGTCCCGACCTCCGGAGAGCCTTGAGGTGTTATCGCCCTCGCTAGCTCAAGGAGGCCTTGAATTTGATCCCAGATCAGCTCCAACCGCTCGAGAGTGCCCCCCCCTCGACGAAGCGTGCGAAGAGGTGCTCGACGAGCCACTCTGGGTGCGGCCGGAGGGAGATGCCGACTCCAACCGTGCCCTCCCGTCGCGGCACGGTGCTCGCCTCGCGGCACCTGCTTACGCCCACGACTGGATAGAAGAGCAGATCTGTGCACGGGAGCGGACAACCGCGTTTTACACGACGTGGGACTCGAGGATTGTACGGGCTTGTGTTACCGGAGGGAGAGCGGAGTGTTTGTCTCGCGGGCGCGGCGTTCGCCGGGTGTTTCGCGGCCGCGTCGGACATCGTTGAAGTTGAGGTAGTCGGTCTCAGATTCGAGCTTGCGCTGCTCGTAGTAGGCGAAGCGCTGCTCCCAGCTGCCGAAGGCGGCGGGGAGGGAACGCTGACCGCCGCTGTCCTCATCCGTCTGGAAGACCGGCGGTTGAAGCCTCTGCCGCCCTTGATAAGTCTCAGTCTGGCGCTGCCGTTCGAGCTCGGCCGCGCGCTTCTGCGCGGCGCGCTTAACGAGCTTGGAGACTGTCTGGTGGGCGATGTCGAAGTCGTTCGCGATCGACTGGATGCCTTCGCCGGCTCCTCGGCGACGCAGGATCTCGGCCTCCATCTCGGGCGTGATCTTCTTGGGGGCAGCCACACCAAAATTGTACTTTCGCAAGGGCGCAGAAATGTGTCCTGCGCCCTTGTTTTCGGGTATTGCGCCCTTCGGCTGCCGGCGGCGTTTCAGATCACGGGGATCGCCGCGTGGAGTAGGCCCTAACCGCCGATATCGAGTTTTTCCTCTGCGGATTGGAGGCGCTTCAACGAGTCGGCATAGTGAGCTTCGGCCCAGCGCCGGCGCAGCTCAGGGTCGTCTTCGGAGGCGCCCTCGATGTAGCTCGTGGTTCCTTTGTGCTCGAGCTTTAGGAGCTCTTTCAGCGCAGCCAGCCGGTCGCGCGCGCTCGCCGTTCGATCGTGGCCAAGTGCGATCTGCTGCAGCGCGCGCACGTAGTCGGCGCGCTCGCCGGCTACCGGCTGCGGGACGTCGCCAGCTGCCCTTTCCTTGGTTTCATCGGGGATCTTGGCTAGCCATTGCTCGAGTTGCCGCGAGATGCGCGAGCGATAGTTGAGGAGATTGCGCGGCTTGCCTGACTTCTCGACCAGCCCGCGTTCGTCGAGGTCGCGGTCGATCGCCTCCAGGATTGCCATGCAGCGAGCAACCTCACCCAGTGCGAGTCGCTGCACGGGGGAAAGCTCGAGAGACTGCGCAAGCTCGGCCTCAAGCTCGGCTGCACGTGCTTGAATCAGACGAGACGAATGGACGCCGTGCTTAACCGCATTCGCGTTCCCGGGATGGGAGCTAACCAATGTCTCCGGATTGCCACGCACGTTCATGTACGAAGCTTACCGATCGCGTCGGATATGGCATAAAAACTGGCCTCAAGCGGCGTTTTTCATATTTCTCGCGGGACTTTTAATCCCAAGGTCGTTGGTTCGATTCCAACCCGGCCCATCATGAAAGTCCTTGGCGCGTTAATTGGCGTCGCGACGCCTGAGCGCGAAGCGATGGCGCGGAAGACGGCGCGTCTGGCGCGAACTCGCGGGTAGAGGACTGCGCTCGCGCCTTATTGGC
>JACCTK010000203.1 GCA_013812465.1 Actinomycetota bacterium | reverse complement strand
TGGCTCAAACGCGGCGAACCGGCGGACGGATTCACGCAAGGTCCATCCAGGCGGGCCCGCAGCCGGAAGGGGTTGTGAGCGGCGCCCTCGGCTGGCGGTCACGGACGGACGCCGCTCCGGCCGCTTTCGGCGAGAGAGACAGACCGGTTGTTCTCGTGGGATTGAGCAGAAGTGAACACATTGTGAGTGCGCGGCGGGGCGCCGGTAGTGCGTCCAGTTCGCGCCCGGTAAGGTATGCCGATCGGCTGGCGAGCCAATCCGTCCTTAAGGAGGACGACCATGTCCGTGACCCATTTGCCGCGACTCGAGGAACTCGACGTCGATGGCGCGATTCAGGAGGCGGCAGCGAAGGTGGATGCCTCTTCGCGCGCTTCTTTCCTCCGCAAGGCAGGGGTCGGCGCAGGCGCCGTAGCTCTGGGCGGCACCTTCCTCGGCTTGCTCGACGATGACGCCGAGGCAGCGGTTCCGACGAGCGACGTCGCGATCTTGAACTTCGCGCTCACGCTCGAGTATCTGGAGGCGGAGTTCTACACCCAGGCCGCTCGCGGCGGCTTCGGGGGCAAGCCCGGGCAGTTCGCACGGGTCGTCGGCGCCCATGAGCGGGCGCATGTCGCATTTCTTCGCAAGGCGCTCGGTTCTGCCGCCGTCAAGAAGCCGAAGTTCGACTTCAAGGGCACGACCACCGATGCCGGCAAGTTCCTGGCGACCGCGAAGGTTCTCGAAGACACCGGCGTCATGGCCTATGCGGGACAGGGGCCGAGACTGAAGACCAAGTCCCTCGTTGCAGCCGCACTGTCGATCCACTCGGTGGAGGCGCGACACGCCGCCTGGGTACGCGACATTCTTGGCGGACAAGGTGGCAACACCCCCGCGCCCGTGGCCTTCGACAAACCTAAGTCGATGGGCCAGATCCTGGCCGCCGTCAAGGCCACCGGCTTTATCGTCGGCTGATCCGAGCCAGCGGCCGTAAAGCTGCTGCACCAAACGACCGATTTAGCAATCGGCCGTCGAACTCGGCTCCGGGGGGCATTTGCGCCCCCCGGAGCGTCGAGTCGCCGGGAGCAGCACAGCTTCTTGATCGACACGTACCGCGAGTCGTACGTTCGGCGTCGCTTATAGAAGGCTGACCAGGTCGATCTCCGTCTCGTCCGCTACGACGTGCGTGTACGTCCGCGCGGTCGTCACGAGGTCGCCGTGGCCGACGAGCTCGCCGATCCGCGCCCAGGGCATCCCGCCCAAGTGGAGCAGGGACACGCGCCGGTGTCGGAGATCGTGCGGCGAGAACGCCGGAACGCCGGCGCCGATGCACGCTCGCGCGACCGCCGTGCGGAAGCGGTCCGAGCCGAAGCCCTGGAACACGCGCCGCTCAGGAGTGCGATCGTCGCGCGCCACGAGCGCGGAGACCGCCCGGAAGAGCACGGGCGGAACATCGACCCATCGCGCGGCTCCCGTCTTGGAGGACACCTCAGAGACGCGCCAACGTCCGCGCGGCCCGTCGACGTCGCCCCAGGTCAGTGCCCTCGAGCTCTCCCACGCGCACACCGGAGGCGTCGAGCACGAGGATCGGGAGCCGGTACGCCGCCGGGAGGAGCCGGTAGACGGCCTCGACGTGCGCGGCAGTCGGCGGGCTCACGTGCCGCCGCTCGCCGCGAGGGAGCTTTACGCGAGCATCACGCGCCGGGTTCGGCTGAATGCCCTCGTGGTCGAGGATCATCGCGAGCACCGAGAGCGTCTTGCGGATGCTCTCGCGCTTGAGTTCGGCAAGCTCGGTGACGAGCTCCGAGACGGTCGCCGCGGTGAGCGCTTCAAGCGGCACGTGGCCGAGCCGGGGGAGGATGCGTTAGTGCGACGCGATACGTCGAGCTCGTGCCTTCGGCGACGTCGATGCGTGACGCCTGCCAGCGCTCGGCGGCCGTCCTGACCGTCTGAGCTGTCTCCGCGAGGCCGAGGCGGACGTCCGGCACACGGAGCGCCGCGAGCTCGCCCGCGACACACGCCTTACGGATGAGCGCTTCGCGCTTCGTCGAAAAGGAGCCGGCGTACCGAGAGGCGCTCTCGCGGCCTCCTAGCCTGTACTCGACGCGGAAGCGAACGCCCGACTTGCTTGGGCGCCGCTCGATCCAGCAACTAGCCATCGCTGGAACTCCTCTCACCGCGAGAGCCCCCAGGGCAACGCGATTGCCCCTCCACGCGGCCACCCTAGCTCGCGGCCGCCCGCTTTCGGGCTAGCGTCCGCTCGGATCGCGGTGAAGTGGCCGCGGGACGACCAGGATCTTGGTGCAATCTTCGCGAGAGCCCACCATCGCGGCATCCGCGTGATGCACATGGCCGCGACGGTGGCGGACGCGCTACGTGCAGCGGAAGCAGGCGCAAACGTCATCGTCGCACAAGGGAATGAAGGTGGAGAGCACGTCGGCGAGATCGGAACGATGGTGATAGTGCGTCAGGTCGTGAAAGCCGTTGCGCCGATCCCAGTCCTGGCCGCAGGCGGTCTCAGACGGCGCGGGACTCGCGCGGCCTTGCACTCGGAGCGGATGGGGTCTTGCTGGAACGCGGTTCTCGCCACCCAAGAGGCTCCAGTGGAGGCTGCCTACAAGAGAGCAGTGGTCGCCGGCGGGGGCGACGACACCATCGTGACGACTGTCTCCCACACGCTCAGCGGTCGCGACTGGCCCGGCGCCTGGGCGCGCCTGCGACGAACCCTTCTTCGAGGCATGG
>JACCTK010000200.1 GCA_013812465.1 Actinomycetota bacterium | reverse complement strand
GCGCCTACGAGCTCGTTCGCGAGCGAGTTTCCTTCACGGACGAGGGGGACACGGTTCCGCCCGATCTCGAGCCGGTGGTCGAGCTGGTTCGTTCTGACATGATGGGCTCGTGAGCGAAGGTCTCCTGGAGCGGCTCGACGAGGGGCCGGTTATCTGCGCCGAGGGTTACCTCTTCGAGCTCGAGCGGCGCGGCTATCTGCAGGCCGGCGCGTTCGTGCCCCAGGTCGTGCTCGACCACCCCGAGGTCGTCGCCCAGCTGCACCGCGACTTCGTGCATGCGGGCTCCGACGTCGTGGAGGCGTTCACGTACTACGCGCACCGGGAGAAGATGCGGATCGTCGGCAAGGAGCATCTTCTCGAGGAGCTCAATCGACGGGCGCTCGCCATCGCCAAGGAGGTCGCGTCCGAGAGCGACGCGCTCCTCGCCGGGGACATCTGTAACACGAACGTCTACGCCGACGATGCCGAGTCGAAGAAGAGCGTGCGGGCGATGTTCGAGGAGCAGGTCGGTTGGGCAGCCGACGCGGGAGTCGATTTCATCATCGCCGAGACCTTCTCGCACGTGGACGAGGCGCTGCTCGCGCTCGAGGTGATCAAGGAGGCGGGCTACCCGGCCGTCGTCACGATGATCGCGCACCAGGCCGACACGACACGGGACGGGCTCGGGTTCGGAGAGGCGTGCAAGCGGCTGGAGGACGCAGGCGCCGCCGTGGTCGGCCTCAACTGCGGGCGCGGGCCCGAGACGCTGCTGCCGCTTCTCCAGGAGATCCGCGAGGCGGTGTCGGGACACGTCGCCGCGCTGCCGGTTCCGTATCGCACACATGAGCACGAGCCGACGTTCCAGTCGCTTCGTGAGGCGAACGGCAAGGAGATTCCAGGTGAGATGCCGTTCCCGACCGCGCTCGATCCCTTTACGTGCAACCGCTACGAGATCGCGGAGTTCGCTCGGGATGCCAAGGAGCTCGGCATCCGCTACATCGGCCTTTGCTGCGGCGCCGCGCCTCATCATGTGCGCAGCCTGGCCGAAGCGCTCGGCCGGACGCCTCCCGGCAGCCGCTACTCGCCCGACATGTCAAAGCACGCGTACTTCGGGACTGACAAGAGCCTCAAGGACGAGAACCGCGAGTTCGCCGAAGAGTTGTAGTGCGGAAACGTCCTACGGTGTGACGGCGGGGTCGGCGAGCGAGAGTCAAGACGTGCCGACAATCGACTTCCATCAGCATCTGTGGCCGGAGCCTTTCGTCCGGCTCCTCGCTCGTCGGGAGCGCCCGCCGCGGCTCCGCGGCTCCATGCTCGAGCTCGCTGGCGAAGGCGAGAGTGAGATCGACCCGGGGGCTCACGATCTCGACCAGCGGATTGCGCTCCTCGATCGCTGGGAGCTCGACGTCGCCGTGGTGTCGCTGCAGCCGACGCTGGGCATCGCCCAGCTACCGGCTGACGATGCCGCTGAGCTCGTCTCCACCTACGAGCGAGGGATTCTCGAGCTCGCGTCGGCTTCCGGGGGGAGGCTCATGCCCCTAGCCGCGGGTGCCGACGTCGACGGCTTCGCCGGAGCGTGCATCGGGGCGCCGGAGCTCGCCGACCTGGATCTGCTCGGGCCCAAGCTCGACGAGCTCGTGCGCCGGGATGCCGTGCTCTTCGTTCATCCCGGCCCGGCCGGCGCGCCGCCTGCGGGAGCTCCGGCGTGGTGGGCGGCCGTCGTCGACTACACGGCCCAGATGCAGGCCGGGTATGCGGCCTGGCTCGCTGCCGGCGCCTCGCGCTGGCCCACCCTCGACGTCGTGTTCGCGATGCTGGCAGGCGGCGCGCCGATCCAGCTCGAGCGACTGCGCTCGAGAGGCGTGTCGGGCCGTGACGTGCTCCACGACACCATCTTCTTCGAGATCTCGTCGTACGGAAATCGCGCGCTCGAGCTGTGCATGGCCACCTTCGGCGTGAGTCAGCTCGTCTTCGGCACCGACGTGCCGGTTCTCGATCCCGAGCCTGCCCTGGACGCCGTCCGCGGCTTCGGCGATGCTGTGACAGACGCTCTTTGCAACCAGAACCCAGCACGTCTATTCGCCTCAAGGGACTAACCCGCTGGCTCCACGAGCGGGTCCCCGAAGATGTGGACCTCGATCGGCCCGAGCTCGCACAGCTCGCGGTCGACCTCGCGGCTGAGCCGCGTTTCTGGAAGCGCTTCGTCCGCCACGATCCGAACACGCGCCACTTCATCCAGCTATACCGCGATCCGCATCTGGATGTCTGGCTGATCTGCTGGCTCGACGCGCAGGATACGGGCTACCACGACCACGACGTGTCCTCGGGCGCGGTGCACATCTGCGAGGGGATCCTCCACGAGGATCACTTCGAGCGAAACGCCGACGGCTGGATCCGGGAGGTGACCCGCCAGCATCATCCCGGGGGCGTCTTCGACTTCGATGCGTCGTACATCCACGGTGTGCGCCACGCAGGCGGCCCTCCGGCCACGTCGCTGCATGTCTATTCGCCCGCGCTCTGGCGGATGGGCCACTACGAGCTCGGCTCGATGACGGGCGCGCTCGGCCGGGTCGCGATCACCTACGCCGACGAGCTCGCCTCCGCCGTATAGCCCCTACGGTTGGGCGAGCGCCGCCGCGAGACCTGGGCTCGGCGGAGAGCCCTCGTCCGGCGGTCCGGGCTGCCTGCGCAGCTCGCCATTGACGACGTCGTAGTGTCCGATCGCGTTGATCGGCGGCGAGTACACGTGAATCGTTACCGCGCCGCGATCGTGCTCCATGCGGTGGATGCCCGTCCCCGGGAACGAGAACGAGTCGCCGGCGCCGTACTCACGGATGTGGCGCTCGCCGCCGATCACGAGCGCCTCGTTGCGAGCGGACCCCTCGAGCACATGCACGCCCACACACGAGCCAGAGTGGTCATGGAAGCCGGTGTCGCGGAGCGCCCACCACTGGTTGAGCCAGGCTTCAGAGTGGGAGTTTCGCCAGAGGAGGTCGAACGAGCCTTCGCCGGCTCGGTCGAGCGCGGTCAGGTCGACGAGCGCGGCCACCTCGCGGGCGAGGGCGGCGCACTCGTCGGGCGCAAGGTCGTGCTCATGCGCTGCGAGCGCCTCGAGCCGGTGGCATCGATCACCGTGTCATTCTCGCCGATCGTGCAGGATGGCGCGGTGAGCCGAATCGCCAGCGTCGAGGCCTGGCCGGTGAATGTTCCGCTCGAGGCGACGTACCTGATGTCTTCTGGCGTCGTTCCGGGCATCAGCCGTACCGTCGTCAGGATTACGACAGAAGACGGCATCGTCGGGCTCGGGGAGGCCGCCTCGCCGTCTGACGCCGATCCGCTTCGCGGGGAGCTCGGGCAACGGCTCGTCGGTCGCGAGACCAGCGTGGTGCTCACCGAGTTGGGTCGATTCGAGCCGGCGCCGGTGGAGCACCGCGGCGATGCGCGGGTGCTCATTCGCAATCCGCTCGCCGGAGTCGAGATCGCGCTCTGGGACGTCGTTGCGCGCGAGGCCGAGGTCCCGCTGCACGAGCTGCTCGGAGGAGCGGTCCGTACGCAGATCGAGTTCAGCGAGTACTTCGCCTACAGGCCCGGGCTCGAGGAGGCTCCGGCCGACGTCGCGGCCTTCTGCGCGCGGATGGTGGAGGAGCACGACTCACCCGTGTTCGAGGGCAAGGTCGCCGTCCGTCCTGTCGAGGAAGACGTGCAGCTCGTGCGGGAGGTGAGAGCCGCGATCGGGCCCGAGCGCACGCTGCGCCTGGACGCGAACATGGGCTGGCGCCGCGACACGGCCCAGCGCGCGCTCTCACTTCTCGAGCCGTTCGACATCGCGAACGTCGAGGAGCCGGTCGGCTCGTTCGCGGAGATGGCGGAGCTGCGGCGCGACACGGCTATCCCGTTCTCCGCCCACACGCCGGATGTGGCGCTGGCGGCGGAGCTGGGGGCGCCGGAGACCATCGTGCTCGGGCTGGGCTTCTGCGGGGGGATCGCGGGGACGCTTCGGCTCATCGCCGCGTGCGAGCAGGCCAGCGTGGGTTTCTGGTTCTACAGCGGCGATCTCGGCATCGCCACCGCCGCGTATCTTCACCTCGCGGCCGCCACGACATACCTCGACCGCCCGAGCCAGTCGCTCCTTCGCTGGACGACCGACGACGTGATCGCGAGCGGTCCGTTCTCACCCGAGCATGGCGTTCTCGAGGTTCCGATCGAGCCAGGACTCGGCGTGGAGCTCGACGAGCCGGCGCTCGTCCGCTGCGCCGAGCGTTTCGCGCGCGAAGGCGAGTACGAGCTCTACACCGGCGGCTCGCTACCGAGATTCTGAGCAGAAGCGCATCGCCGCGACTGCGATCGCCTGCGCACACGAGACCAGGCTGTCTACGGGGACGTGCTCGTCGACCGTGTGCGCTCGATCGATCCCGCTCGGGCCGAACGCGACGCATGGCGTCCCTCCGACACGGGTGAACGTGGCCCCGTCGTGCCAGTTGTCGAACCCGGCCACGCGCGGCTCGAGGCCGGCGTCGCTCGCGGCTGCGAGCAGGGTCGAGACGATCGGGGCTTCCGGGTCCACCTCCGCGGATGGGACCTCGGGCGCCCACTCGATCGTCGGGGGATTCTCGGCGAGCCAGGGGTCGGCTTCGGCCGCACGCCGCACGCATTCCGTCACCTCGCGCTCGATTCGGCCGCCCCAGCCCTCTGCGTCGGCGAAGGCGGGAAGGTAGCCGATGTGGTACGTGATGCTGCACGAGGACGGGTAGCTCACCGCCCACTCGCCGCCCGAGATGACGCACGGGACGATGTCTCCCGGGGACAGGAGCGGATGACGCTGGTCGGGCCGGCTCCGCCAGTCCTCTTGGAGACCACGCATCGCGTGGAGCACGAGCTCGGCCTTCTCGATCGCGTTCACCGCGCCGCCCTCCCGCCAGTCGGCCTGGGGGATGCCGGAATGGCCCGGCCGCCCTGGGACCGTGATCGTCGGCAGAACGCTGCCGCGGCAGGCGATGCAGATCTCGTAGCTGGACGGCTCGAGCACGATGCCCGCGTCCGCGCGCACGCCATGCACGACCGCAGCCAGGCCGCCTGCGCCGGTCGACTCCTCCTCGGTCACCGTGCAGACGACCAGGTCCCCGGCGAGCCGTACTCCAAGCTGAGAAAGCGTCTCCGCCGCGAAGACCATGCAGCCGATGCCGCCCTTCATGTCGCAGGCGCCGCGGCCGTACAGCCTGCCGTCGCGGAGGCTTGCCCGGAACGGATCGGTCGTCCAACGCTCGCTCGGCTCGGGCGAGACGACGTCGACGTGCCCGTTCAAGAGGAGGCTCCGGCCGCCTCCCGACCCTGCGAACGTCGCCGCCAGCTGCGGTCGGTCTACGAAGTCGAGCCCCATCGGAGCGAGCTTCGTGCCCGCGACGTCCTCGGATCGCGGTTCCCAGAGGTCGCAGTGCGCTCCCGCTGACGCCAGGCGGCCGGCGAGATACTCCTGCAGCGGGCGCTCGTCGCGAGCAGGATCGTCGGGAGCGGCGCGAGCCGTAGTGTCGAAGGCGATCAAGTTCGAGACAAGAGCCACCAGATCGTCCTCGCGTTGGGCGATGTGCCAGACGACGGCTCGCTCGCTCTCAGTGAGGCTCATCGCGCCTCCGTGGTAGCCCCTCCTGCGAGGAGGGTGGTCACGCGGGCCGTAGTTTCCTCATCCGCGAGACCGCGATAGAAGCACGTCGTCCGCCTTCGCAGGACGTCCTCGGCGGTGCGCGCCCACTCGTGCGTGCGGGCGTAGAGAACCTGCGCCGCGATGTCGGGGCCTCGAGGATGCATTCGCTCGAGCAGCGAAGGGTCGTCGGCCACAGGGGCGAGAACATCCGGCGCCAGGCTTCCGTACAGGTGGAGCAGGTGCGCTCGGGTATCGGGCTCGATGTACTCTGGAAACGAGACCCGCTCGAGGCCGGTGGCGCCCGGGAGCGGCCACGGATGTCCGTCCACCCGCCGCAGGCCGAGCTCCGAGCGCAGCCGCGTCAGCGTCTCGAGAGCGATCCGGCGATAGGTGGTGAGCTTGCCGCCGGCGACGGTGAGCATCCCTCCGGGGCTTCGCGTGAACACCGTCTCGCGCCGCGCGCTGACGCTCGCTCCCTCGCCGGCGGGCAGAACGCGAAGCCCGGCGAAGGTCGCTCGCACGCGGTCCGCGGCGACGACGTCCGAGCCGAGCGCCACAGAAGCCTCGGTGAGGATCTGCTCCGCATCGCCGCTTCCGACCGCGACGTCTGCCGGATCGCCTTCGTAGAGAGCGTCCGTGGTTCCGAGCAGCAGCATGCCGCTCCAGGGCACGGCAAACGTGATCCGAACCTCGTCTTGGGCGATCGCGAGCGCCGCCGTCCACTCGTCTTCTGCCGGAACGAGGACGTGGGCGCCCCTGCTCAAGCGCACCGAGGTCCCGGCGCGCGGATCCTCCAGACGACGCACGTGATCGACCCAGGGCCCTGCGGCGTTCACGACCACCCGCGCGTCGACTTCGAGCTCCTCTCCGTCGACTCGCACTCGAGCGCCGACGACAAGTCCTCGGAGAGAGCGAAGCGCGACCACCTCTGCGCCGTTCAGCACACAGGCGCCGGCTGCCGCTGCCGCGCGCACGTTTGCCAGGCAGAGGCGGGCGTCGTTCGTGGTCGCGTCCGCATACAGCGCGCACGAGCGAAGCGTCTCGAGGCGTAGCGGCGGCACTAGCTCACGGGCTCTCGCCGGGCTGACGAGCCAGTTCAGGCGCGATCGGGCGAGCATCGAGTAGAGGACGATCCCGCTCTGGACGACGGCCGGCCGGTAGGGGCCGCTCCGGTAGAGAGGGAGGAGAAACGGAACGCGACGAACCAGGTGCGGCGCGACGATCCTCGTGAGCACGCGCCGCTCGTGATGGGCCTCGCGCACCAGGCGCAGGTCGCCGAGGCGGAGATAGCGCAGGCCGCCGTGGATGAGCTTCGAGGACGCGCTCGACGTGGCGCCGCCGAAGTCGCCCGCGTCCACGAGGGCGACCGCGAGGCCCGCGCGCGCGGCGTGGGCCGCGATCCCGGCGCCGATGATCCCGCCTCCCACGACCAGCAGGTCGAACTGGCGCTCGGCGAGCTCCGTGATCGCTCGTTCTCTCATGAACGAGACCCTATGGCCAAGCGTCGCGCCCTGATTGGATTCGCGAGCGATGCCTCTCTCGGCCCTCGCGCTCGCGCTCGGAGCGGCGTTCCTGCACGCGTTCTGGAATCTCGTCCTCGCCCGAGCCCGTGACGTGGAGGCGGCGACGGCGGTCGCGCTCGTCGCGGGAGTCGTCGTCTTCGCTCCGGTGGCAGCGCTGGGCTGGAGGGCTGAGCGCGAGGTCTGGCCCTTCCTCGTGGCCACGTCGCTTCTCCAGCTCGTCTACTTCCTGCTCCTGGCGACCGCCTACGGACGGGCGGAGCTGTCGTTCGTCTATCCGATCGCGCGGGGATCCGCTCCCGTTCTGGTGCTACTCGCGGGAGTCGTCCTGCTTTCCGAAGGAGCATCCGTTGCGCAGATCGGCGGAGTGCTCCTCGTAGCCGGTGGTGTCCTGCTCGTCCGGGGTCTTCGCGGGCCGGCAGCGGCCGGAGACCTGGCGCTCGCCCTCTCGATCGCAGCCTGCATCGCCGCGTACACGCTCCTCGACCAGCGCGGTGTCCGGTACGCCTCGCCGGTCGTGTATCAGGAGCTCTCGATGATTCCCGTGACGATCGGCTTCCTCGTGCTGACGGTCGCGCGGGGTCGCAGGCAGGCGGTTCGAGAGGCGATCGGCCCGCTCACCATCGCCGCGGGGCTCGCGACGTTCGGGGCCTACATCCTCGTGCTGGCCGCGCTGTCTCGCGCGCCCGCCGCGTCCGTGGCAGCCGTGCGTGAGTCGAGCGTCGTCATCGCGACCGCGCTCGCCGCCCCGCTTCTCGGCGAGCGTGTGGGCGCGTCGCGCCTGGCGGGCGCCGTGGTCGTCGTGGCGGGCGTGGTCCTGCTGACCTTGTAGGGGCGAGGCAAGCCTCACCCCTACAGCGCGATCGCGCGGCCGACGGCCTCCGGGATTGGGAGCGCGCCGTGGGTGGTCGCGATCTCGGCGACGGCAGTCGCGACCGGCTCGACCCAGGGACACGCTCGACCAGCTGCGGCGTCGACGTGCACGAGCATGTGCTCGCCGGTCGCAAGCGTGTCGCCACTCGTCGCGTGCCGCATCGTGTGGAAGAGATGGAGCCGCTGCTCGTCGGCGCCGAGAACCTGCGTCAGCACCTGCAGCGGCTCGAGAGCGGCGACCTCCCGACGATGCCGGAGGTGCGTCTCGACCGTGTAGGCGCTGTGACCGCCCTCGAGGTACCGCGCGTCGACTCCGACGTGGCGGAGGAAGGCGTCCGTCGCCTCGGCGAAGACGTGGAGATAGCGAGCCTCGGTCAAGTGGCCGTTGTAGTCGGACCACGAAGGATCGACGGTCGTCTCGTGCAGAAGCAGTGGCCGAGACTGATCGAGCTCGGCGGAATCGCCGCCGCTGCGGTCGAGCAGGCGCGCATCGTGCTCGCGCACGACCGACCCGGCCGCGTAGTCGCGTGCGCGCAGCGCCTGCAGGATCGCGACGAGGTTGTCGTCTCGCAGCCGCTCGAGCTCGCGGATCGTCAAGCCTTCGGCCTGCGCGTCCGACTGCGCCGCGATCTTGTCGACGAGCTCGTCCGTGAGCTCGGGAACCTCCGTGAGCTTCGTCCAGGGCCAGGCGAGCGCGGGACCGAACTGCGCCAGGAAGTGACGCATTCCGGCCTCGCCGCCCGCGATGCGGTAGGTCAAAAAAGTCCCCATCTGCGCCCAGCGGAGCCCTGCCCCGTAGCGCACTGCGTCGTCGATCTCCTCCACCGTCGCGACGTGGTCCGAGACGAGCCAGAGCGCCTCGCGCCAGAGCGCCTCGAGCAGGCGGTCGGCCACGAACCCGTCGACCTCCTTGCGCACACGAAGCGGTTTCATGCCGAGCGAGGCGTAGAGCTCGAGCGCGCGCGCGACTGCATCCTCGGAGGTGCGCTCGCCGGCCACGACCTCGACCAGCGGCAGCAGGTACACGGGGTTGAAAGGAGAGCGCGCCCGAGGACGAGGCGCTCAAGCGCCGGCTCCTCGCGGAGATCGAGCGGCACGCGCCGCCGCAGGCGCTGATCTGCTCCTCCACGTCGGGACTGCTGCCCTCGCGGCTCCAGGCCGACATGCTGCGCCCCGAGCGCTTTCTCGTCGGACACCCTTTCAACCCCGTGTACCTGCTGCCGCTGGTCGAGGTCGTGGCCGGCGAGCGCACCTCCGAGGATGCAGTCGCGCGCGCGCTCGAGCTCTACGCCTCG